>JANNDA010000289.1:0-6237 GCA_031387195.1 Planctomyces sp.
CTGCACGACATCGGCAAGATCGGTGTTCCCGATCACGTGTTGTTCAAACCTGGGCCGCTCAACCCGGCCGAGCAAGAGTTGTTCGCGCTGCAGCACCATGTCGGCATGGACGTGTTGCAAGCCTGCCGTGTGCATCAAGAAGTGCTCGACATTATCAACCAATCCAATCCGAACTACGACAACGGCGTCCGCAACAACACGGAACTGAATCTGGGTGCCCGCATCTTGGCGATCGCCGATGCTTATGATTCGCTGTCGAATAAACAGGTTTATCGTGACGCGAAAACACACGACGAGATCATCGCCATTCTGGGCGGCTCGGCCGGCACGCGATTCGATGGCAATCTGGTGAGCGTGATGAATCGCTGGGTTCAGGTTGAAGGGCTGCCATTCAAAAGTAACTTGGTGGAGCCGTCATCCGGTGCCGAGAACGGCTTTTTTCAACTGGCTGAAGAGATGCAAGCCAGTTCGATGTGTCACGTATTTTCGTACCTTTACGTACTCGAAAGCATGTACGACGGCTTTTATTTGCTGGATGCGGACCTGCGTTTCCGTATTTGGAACACGGGCATGGAACGTCTGCTGGGCAATTCAGCCGTCCGCATGTTGGAGCAACCTTGGTCCAGCAAGCAGGTGGAGTTCGCCGACAATCAAAACCGACCTCTGGAAGATCTCAGGCAGCCGTTACAGGAAGTGATCAAGACGGGAAAGCCGTTGACCAGTCAGCTCAAAGTCAAACAGATGACAGGGCAGTGGCTCAACGTGGAAGTGATGTCCGTTCCTCTGTTCGATCACAACGGTAGCCTGCAAGGGATTGCCGAAATCTTCCGTGATCTATCGACAGAACGGCGACGCCGCCGCGAAGACAAGGATCTCCTCCAGCAAGCAACACGCGACTCGCTGACCGGGGTGGCGAATCGCGGCGAACTCGAACGAACGCTGGAAGCGATGCTCGCCGAATTCGGTCGTCAGCGCGACGCCGAACCGTTCTCTTTGATCTTCTTGGACATCGATCATTTCAAACAAATCAACGACACGTACCTGCATTTAACCGGTGACGAAGTCCTGATCGGACTCGCAAAGCTCTTGCAGAGCGAGATGTATTCGGGCGAATTGATTTGCAGGTATGGCGGCGAAGAGTTTGTGTTGCTCTGCCCATCGACGGACGTTGCACAAGCACACGCCAAGGCCGAGCGTTTGCGAATGGCACTCAGTAACGCAGTACTCAGTTCGGTGAAAGATCTGAAAGTCACTGCGTCGTTCGGGGTCACGGAAGTTGAGCGTGGCGACACATTCGATGACATCCTGCGTCGAGCTGATAAGGCACTGTTTGCCTCCAAAGACTACGGTCGCAATCGCACGACACGCATCACTCGGAAAGAATTTCTCAACGGCAAACTGGAATCGCCGCCAGCCAAGGAGAAACCCAAACCATCGTATGTCTTTGAAGGTTCTTACTTGGCTTGTGTCACCAACGAAATGATCGTGCTCAAATTTGGCAGCTTTGTGAAAGAGGAACAAGCAAAGCTGATCGATGCCAATCACGGCAAAGCGGTTGTTCGAGTCGGCAAGACGCTGCTGTTGCCCTTCTGGGGATCAAGCCCCCTTCGGCAACCGGTCAATGTGCAAATCAAATTCGGTCCGCCTCCCAAGCATTCCCAACAAGCTGTTAGGCAGGGGGCCACAGACAGAACCTACTTCGAGATCCTGATCACGCCGCGCGGCTGGGCTCGTGACGTGTCGACGTTTCAAACGCGTGCCCGACAAGTCTTCTTGTTACTCAAGTCGTATTTCGTGGCCGATTAACTGCGGTTGAAGAAGTAGAACGGGCACTCCTGCCCGTCAGCCTTTCTTGACAATCCGTCGGTATTTGCTGGGAAGTAGACGGGCAAGTGGAGCGGGACGAAGGCCGCCTCAGCCGATGGGAACGTCGTGATAGTTCAACGCCCATTCGCGCATGAAGCGGACCTGAAGTGGACGGATGCAGTAGACGATCAAGGAGGGGTTGTCCAAGCTGCCGAGGTATTGTCGCAGCAGCGGATTCGCGTCCCAGATTTCTTGCAACGTGCTTCGTTCGGTGACGACTTCGGCAATGCCGCTGATGCGCACTTGATCGTGATGAGCATCGACGTAGCAGAGTTCGACGTGCGGATTCGCGGCGATTTCCGCCGTCTTGTGATACATGCGAAGATTGGCGACGTAGACGGTGAAGCCGTCGGTTTTGACGGGCGAGACCGGGCGGACTCGTGGTTGATCACCGTCGATCGTTGCCAAGTCGGGGAACCGGTCAGCCGCGATGACGGCTTGGGCCAATTCCGGTAATCGCAGGAGATCGATCGGTTCAGGGATGGGCTTGGTCATGAGATCGCTCCTCGTTGAAGTCAGAATCGGCGTTCGTGTTTTGCCGCATCCGCATTGTGGTGGTCAAGGCTCACTCTCTGGCTTCAATTCGAGTCGCGGAACGGCTGGGCGACGTCACTGGGTCGCTCCAAAGTTGTGAAGTTTTCATCGTAGGACGGGCACTTTTGCCCGTCTCTGCGGAATCGACGGGCAGGAGTGCCCGTCCTACTTCAAATCATCGACGCCTCTTCGCGACTCAGATTTCGTCGTTTAGCGTTTCATCCGACTGCGAAATTTTTGCCCGCAAACTTTCACCAACCGGAATAATCGTCAAAGTTTAACATTTAGGCCGCCGATATTCCGAGGAGATACCCTGTCTGAACGGAGTTCGACATGTCTCGCCTGGAATCGGAGCAAGATTGCTCCTTGGAATCGTGTAGCTCGGAGTCCGTCGTTGCGCCGGCCGGCGACAGTTTGCCGGAGATGCTGGCGTCGGTCGCGAGTGGCTTGGATTTGCCAGTTGCTGAACCAGTCACTGTTGTGACGGCATTGGAATCGCCGCCTTCAAACTCTTCCGAACCGACGAGTTCCGCGATGCCAGTAAGCCCGTCTCAGCCGAAACGCGCTTCACGGAATTTGTCCAAATCCAAAGGGCCGACTCAGCAACGAAAGCTACGGCTCCCGTCACGATTATGGGAGACGCTGCGATCCGGTCGAGTGCGCACGCTGCTGACACTCGTCGGAGTGTTGATGATCGCTGGGCTGGTGGGACTCAACCTGAAAGGTTCGCCAAGCTCCGCCGATGTCGATGACATGGAACTCGAACTGGCTGAGTTTGGAGACAACAAGAGTTTTGATCCCAATCCTGCGGACGGTTCGCTGGAAGCACCGGGAGCATTCGACAACGGAGTCGCGAACAGACCAATTCAGACGTCAGATGCGAATGAGTGGCCGGGAACGTCACCTCGATTGCCGCCGCTGGGCTTATCGCCGAATTCTGATTCTGAAGTCATTACCGCAGGTGGAATTGAACAATCGTCTGCATCCGGCCCGCGCGGTGCGTGGCTCACCGGGCAAATCGAAATCGAATCCAAGGGCATCGTTCCCGTGAGCGGGTCGTGGCCGAATACCAACGGTGCCAAACGAACGACTCAAGCGCCCGGATTTGATCCGTTCCCACGCCTGAAGCCTTGAACTTCGCGATCTTCTCTGGTGATTACCGCACTGAAGCGATTGAGGAAAGCTGAGCATGTACTCGCATTATTGGAGTTTGGAACGCCCGCCGTTTGAGAACACGCTCGATCCTGCGTTCTTCTTTCCCAGCCAGACACATCAGGCCGCTTTGTTGAAGTTGCGTTACCTGATCGAAAGCCAAAAAGGTGCCGGGGTGCTGGTCGGCCCGACGGGGTCTGGCAAGACGTTTGTCGTTCATCGCTTGGCGGCAGAGCTTGGTCCCGATGCGGGGCCGTGGGTCCACGTGGTTTTTCCACAGATGTCGGCAGATGACCTGCTCAGCTTCTTGGCGCTGCGGTTGGATGGTGAATCAAGCAACGGCCTGCAATTGCCTTTGTCGCGAAGCGTGTCGCTGCAGGTGATCGAACAAGCGCTGATTGAGCAGACGCGACAGGGGCAACATCCCGTGATCGTGGTCGATGACGCGCACCTGATTGAGGACTCCGGCACGCTGCAAGCGCTGGAGTTGCTCCTCAATTTTCAGCAAGCACTGCACTGCGTTTTTTCGTTGGTCCTGCTGGGAGACCGCTTGTTGCTGCCTCGTTTGAGCCGGATGCCACGTTTCGACGACCGCCTGGTCGCTCGGGCCATGTTGCAGCCGCTGTCTGCGGACGAAACGGCTCGCTATATCCGCTACCGCTTGGAAGTTTCCGGGGCGCGGAGTTCGATGTTTGATGCCGCGTCGCTCGAAGAGATTGCACAACTCTCAGGCGGCAATCCTCGGCGGATCAATCGTCTGGCTGATTTGGCGCTACTGGTGGGATACGCCGACAACCGCATGTCACTCACGGCGGATGACATCGCCGCAGTCAGCGAAGAGTTGGCGACCGTTGGCGTGGACTAAGCGACAATCCGACAAGCCGTAGGGTGCGTGAAACACGCCCGTTGTTTTGCAACCGTGCGTTTCACACACCCTACATCGTTACCGCCGAAGGCGTTGTTTTTGCGACGAGATTCTACGTAGCCGTCATCGCTCCGCGTGACGAGCCGGTCGCTTCACCGAGCGTTAGCGAGCAATCGGCTCGTCACGCGAAGCGATGACGGCTACGTACTTGCGGCTTCGCCGCGCTACTGATTCATAAAAAAAGCCCGGCTTCCCCAAGGGAGGCCGGGCTGTCGGAGTTCAGTAGGACTTGAAAAGAACTAGCCAACCTTCATGGCCACACCGAGGATCTTGCTCGTGCTCGGACGCATGATCCGGCCATCGACCAGTTCGCCCTTTTGCAGCGTGGCGCGGATGTCCTTGCCGCTGATGGACCAGGGCTTCTCGTCTTTGTGGCGTTCCATCAAATCGACTCGGCCAGCCGATTCGTAGTAGGCCGCGAAGCCGACGTTGACGGTCTTGATCTTCAGGTCGCCGCCGAGCTTCTTGAAGATTTCCTGAGCGTCGAAGTCGCCCCAGATCGCTTCGCCGTTGGCATACGGGGCGTCGGCGTGCTTTCGACCGATGACGAGGTGCGTGTAGCCCATATTCTGGCGGTAGATGCCGTGCATCACCGCTTCTTTCGGGCCGCCGTAAAGCATCTTGATATCGAGGCCGAACAGCACGACTCGGTCAGGAACAGACTCACCGCGCGGTCCCCACAGTGACGCATCGCTGTCACCGTCGCCAAGGGAGCGATCCGTGATCAGCTTCTCGTAAGTCTCCATGCGGATCTCGGCGTTGACGTCGTCCCCTTTGACTTCACCGATCAGCGGGTTCAAGCACGCGCCGGCGTTGAAACCTTCGCGGAGCAGCGTCTCCAAACCGTAGACCAGAGCGTACTCGTGAGCTCGGTGCAACGGGTTGCGAGTCTGAAACGCGACGACCGCGTTCCAACCTTTCTCGGCCAGCACCTTGCGAACTTCGCGGGGCGTGAGCACGTACTTGCCGAACGAGGGATTCTTCGGCTGCGGCAGAACGCGCAGCTCACCACCGATGAGGTGCGACTTGTCGGCGTCTCCCTTGATGACCATGTCCGCACCGGGATGATCGATGCGGTCGGTGAGGTAAACCGATCGCAGAAACTTCAGCTTGGGCCACGGGAAGACGTCGTTGACGTCGAGCGTTGCGACCACTTCGCCAGCGGGATTCGTCAGTGCAACTTTCTGGCCAGGCTTGATCGTCTTGGCGAGATCGGCCGTGATCGGGAACGAGATCGGCACCGTCCAGGCATAAAGGTTGCCGTTGTTTTCGATGACCGATTCATCGAGCACGCGGTGGTAGACCTCGCTGTTCATTGGCCCGGTCAGTGGGCTGAGCGTGCCGTCGCCAAAGCGATAGACCGATGACAAATCGGCCGACGACACCGGCACTTTGATCAGCGATCCGGCTTCGGCGTTGAAGCTCGCAATCTCATCGTTGGACACCGTCCGGCACACCGGCTCGGACAAACCACCATGCGGGGGAATCAAATCAGCCATTTGTTTCAAACACCTCTTAAAAAGCGGTCACGTTCGGACCTTGTGGATCGCTCGGCCGAGCGATCGCAAACCATCGCGATCAAACTCATCGGCCGACAGCGAAACGCGGCGAACGGACCTCAGCCCAACAAAACATTTCGACCGCGTCAGAGCGGACGGAAAGTAGGGGAACGCTATTGAGGGAGTCAACCGCAGACGCCGGGAAGCGGGAAAGAGGAAGAATACAAGATTGGTCGTTGGTTATTGATCATTGGTCATTGG
>JANNDA010000335.1:0-1610 GCA_031387195.1 Planctomyces sp.
TTTTTTCACCGCAAAGCCGCGAAGAGCGCAAAGAAAAAAGCAGCACACCGGATTATGTATCAACCTGAATGCCAATAATTTCCACGCAATCGGCAGAATTGTGAAACGAAATATCTCACCCTTGGCCGCGTGAGATATCTCTCACCGCAGCCGACTCAGTCCCAAGAAGCCGATCGGGAGATCCGTTCGGCCCGCGATCACGAGATCCGCCAAGGCTTGACCAAGCACCGACGTGAACTTGAAACCGTGGCCGGAAAAGCCGCAGCCAAAGACCACGTTGGAGTGCTGCGGATGCTGGTCGATCACGAAGTGTCGGTCGGGCGTGATGGTGTAAAGGCAGACGGAATGCCGAGCGGCCTGCGGACTCACATTCGGCAGGCATGTTTGCACAAACTGAGCGATCGGTTGCGAGCCCTCGTCGTGACACTCGCGATCGACGAGCAACGGATCGGCGACGAGCTTTCCGCCGGAGTGTTCGGCGACCTTGAGCGTTTTCCCGTCGATCGACGGGAACCCATAAAACGATCTCGCGGGGCCACCGAGCGTGTCGGGCATCTCGAAATAAAACGTGGGCATGCCGCTCGCGAGGCTGTAATCGGCCGTTGTTGTCTCATGCCAGAAGATCGGTTTGCGGAGCACTTGCAGCGGCAGATTGAGATCGGCCATCACACTCGCGGCCCACGCGCCGGCGGTGATGACCAATGACCGGCCGATGAATTCGCCGCTGCTGGTGCGGACGCGAACCTCGCGATCCGTCGCTGACCAAGAGACGACCGGATCGTTCCATTGCAAACAAGCTCCGTGAGCGACCGCGCGGTCGAGGTGCGTTTGCACGCAGTCTTCCACTTTTAGAAAGCCGGCTTCTGGCTCGAAGACGACATCGAATTCATCGGGGACACGAATTCCGGGCCAACGTTGCGACGCCGCATCGGCCGACAAGTTTTCAATGCTCAACGAGTGTTGCTTCGCCGACAATCGCGCACCGGCGATCGCTTCGCTGTCCGGCAACCCCGCGAGCATCAGGCCACATTGCCAAAAAAGTTGGCGTTGCGATTCGGCTTCGAGTTCATCCCACAGGTCATACGCTCGCAACAACAACGGGACGTAATCGGGGTGCTCGAAATACGCCTTGCGGATGATGCGGGTTTCGCCGTGCGAACTCCCGTGATCGTGAGCTGCTCCGAAACGATCCACACCGAGCACCTTCAGCCCGCGCCGCGCAAGATGAAACAACGTGCCGCTGCCGAACCCGCCGACTCCCAACACAATCACATCAAACACTTCCGGCATACGGATCAATCCTGCTGAGAACGGCTCTTGGCAACTTGGACGATCCCCCAAATCAGCAACCCCGCACCAAGAGCGGCCAATGCGGAGCCGCTGTTCGTTCCGATCAACGCCAAATTGCCGGAGAGCCCGCCGATAATGAAGATGATGCCGATGATGATGTTGCCCATGATGTCTCCGTGAAGGTCTGAGAACGATCGAAACGGAATTCGATGCCGCCACGGCATTGGGTGCATACTGCCGGCATCGAACGAGGGTCGCGATTGTAGGCCGACAATAGACTTCAACAAGCAGCGCCTTCAGCATGTCACTGCTGCCTGATT
>JANNDA010000055.1:0-3860 GCA_031387195.1 Planctomyces sp.
CACATGAGCCAACAGCAAATCGGTTCCGACTCGACCGCCACCCGCGAACTGGCTGATCGTTCCAGTGGGAACAGGGAGTTCGGTCAGGCGGTTCGTCGGATTCGAGACCACGTCGCCATCCATTGGATTACCAGTTCCGACGGTTGAGGGGACTTGCGGATAGAGAAACGCCGGGTTCGAGGTTTCCTCGTGTGTATACCGGCCAAAAAATCGGACGGCATTGGCTGGCGGTGTTGCCTCATTCGTACCGAACTCACGCGACAGTCCATTCAGGGCGGGTGGGACTGCGGGAACGTTCAACGGAGCGGGACCAGAAATCTCGTGGTTGTGGCCGAAGCGATTCCACGTCTGTCCCAGCGAGTAGGCGTAGGGATGAAACAAGCCCGCTGGAAACGGCGCAGACAACGGGTGAGGCAGCACGACTTGATCGTTGGCAAGCATGTCCGTTCCATTGAACCGTGCATTGGGGACGATTGCCTGGGCTGGCGGGAACGGAGCAGAGAGAAGCAGGGCCAACGATGCCGACATGCGATGAGCAGAGTAGTCAAACTGGTTCCAGAAATTCTCGCCAGACGCACCATAGACGGTGTAACCCGGAGGCATCAGTGCTGGAAACAACGGAGGCGGAAGCGGAGTCAGGTTCAAGTAATCCACTCCCGGCTGCGCCGCGGTGGTCACGGTCGTCGGTTGAGCCGCGCTCGCGGGATTGAAATTCGTTCCTGCCGCCTGCACCGGTTTGCGAATCAGCATCGCTCGACGATAAATCTTTCCGCCACGCATGAGGTAGGCCACCTCGGCCGCCTCAGACGCTCCCGCATTGTTGCCGGTGACAGCGATGATCTGATCGTCGCGATCCGGTTGATTCGGATTCCCCAGGAACGATCCGGAAAGTTGCGCCGCTCCGCCGTAGTACGGTGACTCATCCGCGTTGCGGATGCTGACGGTTGATTGAATCGTCCATTGCATCAGGTCATCGGTGTGATCGGCGGCTGTCCCGCCGTAGCCGTTGCGATTGCATGAGACGTAGAAGTAACCGCGACGAGGCCCGAAGGGAGTCCCTGCGCCGGTCGGCGATTCATAGGGGAAAAATGCACTCACGTTGCGAAACGTGCGTTTGTCGAGATCCGCTCGAAACACAGTCACGAAGCTGCGGACGTTCTGATCGTTGTCGGCCATGATCCGTTGCCGGCTGACGCTACCGCTGGCGAGCTGAAACATTTCGCCGAACATCACCATCATCAACAACACCAGCGTCACGGAGACGAGCATCTCAACCAGCGTGAAGCCGCCGCGTGACAAGTGTCGCTGAGTTCGAGTTGTTTTGATCCGGTTCATGGCTTGGCCTTTGAGGCGCGAGATCGCAAATAATTCTCAATCAACTGATGTCATCCCACCCCCTCCGAGCTTGCCTCGGCGGAATCGGGCTTTTGCACTACGGCGTTCTTCGACTGAAGAGGCTCGTCGTGCAAAAGCCCGGAGCCACTGAGGCAAGAGCTCATGGGTAGCTACACAACTCGTATTCGCCCCGAAGGGGCAGCTCTATGTCAGCCCAGGGCAACGCCCTGGGTTGGCAACGCAAACATCACCGAGAGTCCTGAAAGGGCGGCGCTAATTCGATTGACGAGGGAGTTAGTGCCGCCCTTGTCAGGGCTCAGAAAACCTTCGTGCCCATTGACCCCAGGGCGTTGCCCTGGGCTGACATAGGGTTGCCCCTTTGGGGCGTAACAACGCGGCTTCGCCGAGTTGTGTCGATTCCACTGAGGCAAGCTCAGCGGGGTAAGCGTGGTCGCGAGCATCACGGCACCTTGATTTCGAGTGGGAAGACGTTAGCCACATTGGTATGCACGATCGCACCGCCGCGAGTGATTACCGTGTCGCCGTTAAAGTCTTCAAACGGATCGAGAGATCCGTTGTTATTCAGGTCTTCGGTGTTATTCATCTTGATGGACTCATCCAAAACCACATCCACCCAGTCCTCATTGGAACCCGGCCCGACTCCAAACTGTTGGTTCTGGACCGCACGAATGCGATACCACAAGCCGTTCTTGGTGTCATAGATGTAGCCCCCTTTACGCGGCTTCGGATGCTCGTCTTCCAAGGCCGTACTCGGACACTTCAGCGTCACAACGGCATTGGGGAGGTCATCGGAACCCGTATAGCCGAGCTCGCCAGGGTCATCCGTTCCGTTAGCACCATTGTCATCGCCAACCCCGCCAGCAACGCCATTGCCTCCCAAATCCCAGATGCGGAAGTCCGCTTCAAACACGCGTTCGTGGTTGAAATCGAAGTTCCGTTTGAAGAAGACGACCACATCAATCGTCGCTGAACCGCTCGGTCGCTTACGCACCGACAACATCGAACTGTAGACTTGGTCGGCAACCTCGATCCGCACTTTTCCAATGTTGGGAGTCACGCCCGTATTGGGAGAGACTTCAAACCGAGTCGGCAACGGATCGAGCCACGAGACCACTTGTCCGACTGGTGCCGTCACGAGCGGTCGCGTTTCACTGTGATTGCCGTCGATATCAAAGATCACCACGCGATAGCCAACACCTAAAGTCAAATTGAGCGACGACAAATCGGTATCGCCATCCAAGGTGACACTCGTAATGGCCGTCGTCGGACCCGCTTCACGCTGCCCTTCAGTCACCAGCTTCCAATTGTCAGGCTGCACCATCAACTCCGCTGCACGGACCTTCGCGGCAATCAATCCTGCCACCGTTGTCGGATAAGGAGCCGCAAATAACGACGCGCCGGTGTAACGCCTGGGCAACGCCCAATTCACGGCCGCCGGAGCGTTGTTACCAAACCAGTCCCGTGGCGAATTTCCAGTGGGGAACGGAGCGATGATCGGAAACGCGGCCTGCGGATTGGCCGGATTGGCCGGATCGTAATTGAATCCCTGCCAACCCAGCGGATCGACCAAATAGGTTTGTCCGCGAAATGTCGGGCCGTTGTAGGGCGTCAGATCGCTCGCCGCCCCAGGCGGGAAAAAGGCATCGGGGTTGTGTACGAATTGCGGGTCAACATCGACCAACGTCTCGATATTGAATCGGGCCACGGTCGTCACGGTTTGCTTGTTGGCTTCCAACGTCCGCAGCGTGGCGATTGGAAACAACGACATGACCTGCATCACGCCGATGCTCATGATCAACAGCGACACCAACACTTCGGTCAACGTCGTACCAGCGCGGACGCAAACCCCACCGAGTTTGTCTCGATGGTTTTTAGGCTTTTGCACGACGCGGAAGGCTGTCTTAGAAAAATCGTCCGTAGTGCAAAGGCCCTTTTCCACCGAGGCCAGCTCGGTGGGGTTGGTGTCATTCTGAGACGCTCGCGACCTAATGACGGGCAAGAGTGCCCATCCTCCGCGCCACGTCACAGAGATGTTGTCACCACGTTGTCGGACTCGATTCGTTTTCATTGGCTCTGCGCCTCACCTTGAGTCGCGAACAGGAACGGGAAGTCGGCGTACCCATCGCTGCCGCTGCCGGATGCAAAAGTGACATTGCTGAGAATGTCCACCGCATTCACCAGGTGCGTCGAGACCTTGCCGGTCTGAGTAAAAATGCTGATCAGTATCCGCTGCCCAATTTGGTCTTCCGCCGTAAATTGTCCGGCTCCAGGAATGAGCGGCGTTTGCAACAACGGATTCCCCATCGCCACGGAACCGGCTGGCGAACTCCCAAAGCGCGGTGGACGCCGTGGAGCAATCGCCACTCCACCAACTCCGCTAAACGTTGACCCGGTCACTCCTTGGTCAACCGCAAAGACTACATCCTTACGCTCGGCAAGTTGCAGGTGCAGCAAACCGGCGGCGGCCAAAGGGCCAGTCACCACACCGCGCGGTGAAAACAGAA
>JANNDA010000386.1:0-2520 GCA_031387195.1 Planctomyces sp.
CTGGCGAGGTTTATTTCTCCGCTGGCACGCTCGTTCCTGATCTCGCTCGCCCGGTGAACGATCGAGGGTTTCATGTCGGCCTGCATGTCGTCTTTGAAAACCGTGCGGCACACGACGCTTATCAAGCTCATCCACGACACATTCAATTCATCGAAGCGAACAAACCGAACTGGGCCGGCGTCCGCGTATTTGATGACTATGTGAGTTAGACCTCGAATGGAAATTAGGCGAGCGGGGTAGCACCCAATGGCACTGACGTTAGAGGTGAGGAAAAGACTTCGAGCTTTTGTAGCCCGGTTTTTCAAACCGGGCCGGAGGCTTAGCCTGGGTTATTCATGGTCTGAAAGTAACCCGAAGCGTCAGCGAGGGCGTCGTCACGGTTCGCCCTCGCTGACGTGTCGGGTTACATCGCGGCACACGGCTCCCTCCATGAATAATCTGGGCTAATACCCCACCGCACAGCCGTCTTTGCGTGGGTCGGTGCCGCCGTGCAGCACGCCGTTGACGTGGTCGATCAAGATCGCCTGATAGCCACCGTATGACCCGCCCGGTGCGGCGAGTTGATGGCCGCGTTCGGCGAGGATCTTCAGTGTCTCGGCGGGAAATCCCCATTCGAGGCCGACAAAACCGCCGCCGGTTGATTCTGGTCGGCCAGTTGGTGTCGCACTGCCAGAGTGTTGCATTCGCGGGTGCTCGCCTGCCTGCTGCACGTTCATGCCGAAGTCGATCATGTTGACCAACACCTGCACGTGCCCTTGAGGTTGGAAGTCGCCTCCCATGACCCCGAAGCTCAACCACGGTTTCCCGTCCTTCGTCACGAAGCCGGGAATGATCGTGTGGAACGGTCGCTTGTGTGGTTCGAGCCGATTCGGATGTGTGTCATCGAGCGCAAACAGGCAGCCGCGATTCTGCATCGCGAAGCCGACATTGCCCGGCACAACCTGCGAACCGAAGCCGTAATAGTTGCTCTGAATGAACGAGCAAGAGTTGCGATCTTTATCGACGACCGTCAGGTAAATCGTGTCACCGTGAGCCAACTTCGCATCGCCCGGATCAACGCCGACTGCCGCGCGAGTCCGATCAATCCGAGTTGCTTGCCGAGCGGCATACTCCTTCGAGATCAACTCCTTGGTCGGCGGAGTCCCGAACGCCGGATCGAAATAGAACCGCGAACGATCAGCGAACGCGAGTTTTTTGGACTCGATCAGCAGATGCAGATAGTCGGGATGAAACGGGCCGAATGACTTGAGGTCATGCCGTTCCAATTGATTGAGCATCTGCAACACGGCGATCCCTTGTCCGTTGGGAGGCAACTCCCAGACATCGTAGCCACGATAGTTCGTGCTCACGGGATCGACCCATTCGGAAGTGTGATCAGTGAAATCTTGCTTTGAGAAATATCCGCCGTTCGCCTCGCTGAACCGCACGATCTCATCGGCGATCGCTCCGTTGTAGAAAGTGTCTCGCCCACTGGTCGCGATCGCTCGATAAGACGCGGCGAGGTTTGGGTTCTTGAAGATTTCGCCCACACGCGGGCCACGACCGTTCGGCAAGAACGTCTTCACGGAATCGGGCCACTGTGAGAGGCCGCTTCCGCCCCAACTCGAGGCGATGATCTCGCTGACTGGGAAGCCGGCCTCGGCGTACTGAATGCTCGGCGTCAGCAGCTTGTCGAATGACATCGTGCCGAACTTCGATCGCAGCATTTCCCAACCATCAACGCAGCCGGGGACTGACCAACTCAGCGGGCCGCTGTCAGGGATTTCTTTCAGGCCGCGCTGCGTGAACACGTCGCGAGTGAGTTTGAACGGACTGCGACCGCAGGCGTTGAGTCCATACAGCCGCTTGGTCTTCGCGTCCCAATAGATCACGAACAGGTCGCCGCCGATCCCACAACTCATCGGCTCAACGAGCCCGATCATCGCACTGGCGGCAATCGCCGCATCGGCCGCGTTGCCGCCGGCTTTGAGCACATCCAAACCGACTTGCGCGGCGAGCGGCTGACTGGTGGCGACGATCCCATTCTGAGCGATGACGACCGACCGTCCTGGATGAGGCAGGACTTTCGGCGGGGCGGCTTCAACAAGTGAACTCGACGAATCGAAACTCGCAAAAAACGGTAGCGACATCGCGCTCACCCACATCAGCCAAGCGGTTCGAGTCCATCGCATACGCGACATGGTCTGCTCCCGGCTGTCCTGATCAGCCCTGTCAGGCTGACACGTTGGGACCACAAAAATGCCGAACAACGAATGCTTGGCAAATACGCGAGGGAGTGTGAGTGAAGCTCAACACGGCGACAAGCAGCGGAAGCGACACATACCTGACATTGGGCTGACGCCGCCCCGTTCGCCAAAACAGGCGTGCTTTGGGTGAATCCACTAGGCCGTGTTGACATTCTATTTGCGAAACTGGAGAGGGATGGTAAACCGCGTGAGTGGAATTTGCCTCAAGGAGGAGGAATGTCATGCGGCGATTTGAGTTGTCTGATGAGCAATGGAAGCGAGTGGAAGACCTGTT
>JANNDA010000390.1:0-5098 GCA_031387195.1 Planctomyces sp.
AACAGGTCTTCCACTCGCTTCCATTGCTCATCAGACAACTCAAATCGCCGCATGACATTCCTCCTCCTTGAGGCAAATTCCACTCACGCGGTTTACCATCCCTCTCCAGTTTCGCAAATAGAATGTCAACACGGCCTAGTGCAAAAGCGCGGGCGCACGAAGCACTTGGCGATTTTTCGGTGTGATCGGGGGTTGTAGGGTGGGACAAGGTCGCTTCGACCGCCGGCCCACCATCAATTGGACGAAAGATGCTCAACACTTTGCGGGCAGGGACGTGGATCTTCGTGTGAATAAGTTTGGTGGGCCGGCGCCGAAGTGGCTTGTCCCACCCTACCGCGCAGGGTGCGTCGTGCGCCCCCAAAGCCCACTTCTACCGAGGCAAGCTCGGTGGGGCGGGGTGACATCGCTAGACTTCGCCCATGACTGATTCCATCGGTGGATACCATCAGCGTTACTTACGCATCGACCTGTCTACTCGACTGAGCGTCGTGCGTCCGATTCCTCAACAGGCTTTGCGGTCTTATCTCGGCGGGAGCGGTTTGGGGACGTGGTTGCTGTTGGAAGAAAATGCCGCTGGCTTTGATCCCCTCTCGCCGGAAGCGGTGTTGGCGTTCGTCTTCAGCCCGCTGGTCGGCAGTCCGTTGACGACGTCGGCGAAGTTTGTGGTGTTGTCCAAATCGCCATTGACGGGGCGAATCAATGATTCGCTGTCGTCGTCTCATTTCGCGATTGCGGGGAAGAAGACCGGCTACGACGCGATCGTGATCGTCGGCGCCTCGGAGCAACCGACGAGCGTGATCATCGACGATCATGGTGTGCGATTTGAATCCGCGACACACCTGTGGGGCATGTCGAGTCGCATCGCCGCCGATCAACTGCGCGAGCAAATTGGATCGAAGTATCGCGTCGCTGCGATCGGCCCAGCCGGAGAGAATCTGGTCCGTTATGCGACGATCTCACACGATGGACGACATGCCGGTCGTGGCGGCCTCGGCGCGGTGATGGGCTCCAAGCAATTGAAGGCGATCGCGGTCAGCGGGGAGCAGCAGACCGGCTACGCACATCCCGATGAGTTGATCGCCTACGCGAAGGATCTCTCGCGAAAATCATTTGGCCCGGCGACGGCGAAGTACCGTGAACTCGGAACGGTCAGCAATTTGTTGGTCTTCAATCGGCTCGGAACCTTGCCGACGCGGAATTTTCAAAGCGGTTCATTCGAGTCCGCCGCATCGCTGGCTCCTGAACAACTCGCACAAGATCGCGAGCGAACGCGGACCTCGTGCGCCGCCTGCACGATCGGTTGCGAGCACATCTTCCCGTTGAAGTCGCTCGATCCGAGTTCCGCGAGCTCCGGCGTTCGTCTGGAATACGAAAGTCTGTTCGCACTCGGATCACTCTGCGGTGTCTCCGATCCGCAAGTCGTGTTGCGAGCGGCGGCGCTGTGCGATGACTTCGGCTTAGACACGATCAGTGCCGGTGGCACGATCGCCTTTGCGATGGAATGTGCTGAACGAGGATTGCTCGACGCTCCGAGTTTGCGATTTGGAAACGGAGAGGCGTTGCTCGAAGCGATCCAACTGATCGGCAGGCGCGAGGGGTTGGGAGAATTGCTGTCGCTCGGCAGTCGAGCGGCGGCGGAGCAGATTGGTCAGGGCTCGGCCGTGTTCGCGCCACACGTCAAAGGACTGGAAATTCCCGGCTACGAACCTCGGTCCGTGCAAACGATGGCACTCGGCTTTGCGGTCGGAACACGTGGCGCGGATCACAATCGGAGCGGGGCGTATCAAGTCGATTTCTCGGACAAAGTCGATCGGCTGCATGTCGATGAGACTGCGGTCGTTCATGCCATTGAAACCGAAAACGAATCGACGCTGATGGACTCGCTGATTCTGTGCAAGTTTCTGCGAGGAGTCTTTGACGACAAGCTCGCCGCGATGTCCGAGATGCTGCGACTCGTGACCGGCTGGGAGATCACCGCCGAGGAATTGACCGCGACCGCCGATCGCATCATTTCCTCGAAGAAGCTTTTCAACATCCGTTCTGGCTGGACTCCCGAAGAAGACACACTCCCCGCCCGTTTCTTCAACGAACCGCTGGCAAACAGCGGAGAGGCCAGCACCGGAGCGACTCTGACTCGCGAACAACTCCAACGCCTGATCGAAACCTACAACCTTGCGCGAGGCTGGACAGCGGAAGGCTGGCTCATGCTCAATGGCACTGAATTGAGATTGCGAGCCGAATGATCGTCGTCTTTCGCTCCGCGAAAGAACGCCCTTTCGCGGAGCGAAAGGCGACAAAGTAAGTACCATTGGGCTCATGCCGCCGGGGCAACTTACGGACGCACGATCTTCGCCTGTGCCCGCTCGGCCTTGAGCATTTCTTGCTGCAACTCGATCGACAACTGCTGCCGGATATCGGGTTTCGCGTCCTCCAGGCTGAGTTGTCCTTCGACTCGTTCGGTCACGGTCAGCAAGTGAACTCCCAGTGAACTACGAAACGGCTGGCTGGCCTCACCCACCTTGAGGCTGAATGCCATCTGAACCAACACCGGAGGAGCATCGCCTCCTCGAAACTCCAACAGACCCAAGTCACCGCCGTTCTCTGCGCTGGGGGCCTGCGAGTGTTTCTTAGCCGCCTCTTGGAACGTAATCCGCTGAGCAACAATGTCCTCACGAATCGCCGCAAGCGTCTTCTCGTCCCCGATTGGATCGGTGCTCTTTAACGCGATCTGAGCCGCTCGAACTTCAGTGCCGTCGAACTCGTACTTGCGTTTCTTCCAAACTTCTCGCAGCTTTGCGTCCGTCACGACCTGTTGGACGTAGGCCTCCCAATCGAGCGGCAAGCGCAGTTCACGACGTAGTGATTCGTCGGTGAAACCGGCCTTGGCCAGCAACTGATCGGGATCGCCCTTCCCCGCTTTCAGTCGCTGCTTCAAGCGTGTGACATGCTCTTCCAGCAGCACCGGCGCGGCGGCGACTTTCTTTTGAGCCAGAAAGCCACGCAGCAGTTGCCGCTCAATGAGCCGCTCAATCAAGACCTCGCGACTTTCCTCGGCAGCGTTGGACGACAGCTTGCGAGTCTTCACGAAGAACAACAAATCAGACTCGGTGATCGTGGTCCCGTTGACTCGGGCCAACACGAGTGAACTGTCCTTTGTCGATCCCTGAGTCACTTTCGGAGCGTTCGCGTTTTGAGCCAACGCAACGGCAACGACGGAGACCAACAGTGCGACAGTGACGATCAGAATATGTGCGATCTGTTTCATGTGGCGAAGTGTAGTTGCTCCGCTCGAAAGTTTGGGAGTGATGTTTCAACGCAACTTGATCGGTGGATGGGACGTATGGGACTCATAGGACGGATGGTTGTTGGATGGATCGCTGAGTTCATTCGTCTCATCGGTCCTATTCGTCCCATGAAATGCAGACAGCCATCATGGCTGCGTCTCAACCAGCGCCTCGACCAAACATCGCAACGCAACTTCGTCGTGCGCCGCCGAAAGCGAAATCCGTAATCGCGACGTTCCTTGGGGAACCGTCGGCGGCCTGATCGCGGCGACGAGACAACCTCGTTCTTCGAGCTTCTGTTGAGCGGCAATCGCGGCGTCCGGTTCGCCAACGACGATTGGGATGATCGGGCCGGTTGAAGTTGCCAAGACTTCGATGCCGTGTTGAGCTAATTCGCGTCGCACGAACTCGCAGTTGTTCCATAGCTTCGTTCGCAAGCCCGGCTCGCGTTCGATGAGCTCGATCGCCGTTGTCGCTGCCGCACAGATTGCTGGAGGAAGCGCCGTCGAGAAGATCTGCGGCCGAGCCTTGTTCCAGAGCCAATCAATCAATGTCTGCGGCCCCGCCACAAATCCGCCGAGCGTACCGACCGCTTTGCTCAGCGTACCGATTCGCATGGCGACACGGTTCTCGACGTTCAACGCCTCACACGCACCGCGGCCATGCTCGCCGAACACTCCCGTTCCGTGAGCCTCATCGACGAGCACATCGGCATCGAACCGCTCTGCGAGGCCGCACAGTTCACGCAGCGGAGCCACATCGCCGTCCATGCTGAAGACCGCGTCAGTCACGATCAATCGGCGGCGATATCCGGCTGATTTCTTCAGCTCGCGTTCGAGCATGAGCAGTCCGAATTCTTCAGAGCAGTCGGGCTTCTGATCTATTTCATGCCGAAACACACGCAGCTTTGCGCCGCTCAACCGACAGCCGTCAATCAAGCTGGCATGGTTCAAGCGATCGCAGAAAACGATGTCTGATTCCTCGACCAAAGCCGCAATCGTGCCGACGTTCGCTGCATAGCCCGTCGGAAATAACAGCGCCGCCTCTTGTCCCTCAAACCGTGCGAGCACCTGCTCCAATTTCTCATGCCACTCAGTTCGACCTGCGACGAGCGCGCTCGATCGCGCACCGACTCCGGCATCTGACAGCACAGCCTTCGCGGCTTCGGCCACGCGCGGATCGGCCGCGAGCCCGAGATAATCGTTGCTCGCGAAGTTCCACAACCGCCGCCCGTCGATCTCACACGCTCCGCCAGGCAATGGCCGAACAACTCGTTTTGTTCGGCGAAGTCCAGCGGCAGCGTGAGCGTCCAATTCAGCAGACACCCAAGAAAGCGACGTTCGCGGGACCATCGCTAGTTCCGATCCATCCGCCGCAAGAGATCCGGCAATGTCGCCGAGAATTGACTGCGCGGCATCACTTCCGCACCGGCATCGCGAGCAGATTCCAGTTGCTCAACATTCACATGCGAGCCGAACGCGATGACCGGCACACGTGCTGAGGCTGGCATGACGGCGAAGAGTTCGGGCACAGAGACTCGCGGTGCGCCGAGGTCGAGCAGCACGAATTTGATCTCGCCGGTTTGTAAACGCGCGGCCGCCGACGCGATGTCATCAACCGCGTCCACTCGCAAGCCCAATGCTTGCGCAGTGCCGGTGACTTTGCTCGTAAAGAACAAGTCGGGAGAAATCAGCAGGCCGATCGTGGTAGTTGTTTCGGGCATGTCGAACGTCACATAGTTGCGTCAGGAAATTCAGCCGTGCTCCGGCTTTGCCATCCGTGCGATTCAAAAACCGTTGAATCGCACGGATGGC
>JANNDA010000407.1:0-2973 GCA_031387195.1 Planctomyces sp.
CTGAAATTCGCACACCCGACCCCAGCGACAACGCTCTGCCTCGCGCTCTTTGCCGCGACCGCCAACGCCACCGAGATCGAGGGCTTCACTGAGCCGCATCGCACGATCGACGTCGCCGCCGTCGAGTCGGGCATCATCATCGACGTGCTCGTCAAAGAGGGGGACAAGGTCTCGAAAGACCAGCCGCTCGCCGAGCTGAATCAAGACGTCCTCAAAGCGACGCTCAAGATCGCCCGCGCCCAGCGTGATGCGATCAGCGCCCTCAAATCCGCTGAAGCCGAACTCAAGCTGCGAGCCGATCGACTCGACAAATTGAAGCAGCTTCGCGACCGAGGCAACGCCAGCGAAGAAGAAGTCTTCCGAGCCGATCTCGAACACGAAGTCGCCGCCGCTCACGTTCTCGCGGCCAAAGAAAACCAAGAAATCAAATCGCTCGACCACGATCGCATTCGCTTGCAGCTCGATCAGCGCACAGTGAAGTCCACGATCGACGGGTTCGTCACCCACATCCACCGCGACACCGGCGAGTTCGTCGCTCCGACCGACCCCGTCGTGATGACCGTCGTGCAGCTCGATCCGCTGGCCGTCGTGTTCTCGGTCCCCGCCAGCGTCGCCGCCAGCTTCCAACTCAACCAAGCGTTGCCCGTCCGCATCGACGGCGAGAAGAAACCCGCCGACAGCAAAATCGAAATCATCTCCCCCGTGATCAACGCCGAAAGCCAAACCGTCCGCGTCCGAGTCCTGATCCCCAACCCCGGCTACAAGTACCGCAGCGGAGCGAAGAGCTTTCTGGACATCCCCGGCCTCCCCGAAAAACCAACAACACCCGCTCCACGAGTCACGACCAAACCAGTGCCGCCAGTGAAGCAATAACTTTGGAGTGCTCCGGCTTGACGGAGCTTTGGATTTTTTGGGCGCAGCCCTTTGGGATCTCTTCCGCACGATCTGTTTTGATTGACACGTTCAAAGAAAGCGGCTCCGCCGCATTCCAAAGCTCCGTCAAGCCGGAGCACTTCAAAGATTTGCCATGCCGCTTGCTCCAACGATCTCTGTTTCAAGGCCTCGCGCGCCGAGCACGCTCGCCGACTTCGAGTCCGCGCTAAGCGCCGGGCACCCCGATCGGTGGTTGGAGAGAATTGCTGAAACGATGCGACGATCGGCCGATCTGTTTTCGCTCGGCTGGTTCGGAGCGGACGGCAAACAAACCTTCTCGCACCACTTACCGGAGTCCGAGAAGCCGCTCGAACAAGTCCTGTCTCAAATCGCCGAGCAATCGGCCGCGAAGCGAGACACGGTCGTGATGACCGCCAAGCCCGTAGTGCAAGCTTCCAGCTTGCAACAAAATTTTGTCCTGATCGCCGTCCCGGTCACGACTTCCAATGAACCCGGCGTGTTGGCGGGAGCGTTCTTGGAGAGCGGCTCGCAAATGAGTGGCAAGCTGGAAGCTTGCACTACGACAAGCAACATTTCTGTGCTGCAAACGGCCGCAGGCGCGATCCGATTGCATCGGGGACTGAGCGTCACGAAACAGGCGGAAGACGAATTGCTGGCGGCGGCAGCGGTGATTGATCTCGTCGCTCGGCTGCAGACGTGCGAGTCACAATTGGCCGCGTGTCAGCGACTGGCGGATGACGTCGCCAAGCACACGAGCAGTCAATTCGCCGCGGTCGGGCTGACCTCGAAACTGGGTCGGTCGTGTCGCATCGCCGCCGTCTCCGATCAGGCGGCAGTCCCACCCGAATCCGAACGGAGGCAGGCGGTCGAAGCGACGCTGGAGGAAATCCTCATTCGCGACTCGCTAACCGTGTGGCCTCCCGAATCGAACACGCGACGACACGGGTTGCTCACGCATTCACGGCTGTGCGAGTTACTCGGCGTCGAGACGGTGCTCGGCAGTCCGATTCGTCTCGCGGACGGTACGCCGGTCGGAGCCTGGTTGCTCTGCGGCGGCAGCGAACTACGCGACAACGTCGTGCATCGCCGATTCGTGGATGCGGCCGGTCAGCGGCTCGGAGCGCCGTTGCTGCTGGTTCGTCGAGCCGAACGATCGACGCTGCGGCGTCTCTTGAAGAAGCTCGGCGTGTCGTCCGACTCATCGCAGAGGCGGACGTTGTTGCTGACCGCCGCGTTGGGTCTAGCCTGCTTGACGTTGCCGATGACTCACGAGGTCGCTTGCGATTGCGAACTGCAACCGGTCGTGCGTCGCTTCGTCGCGGCACCGTTTGAAGGGACACTCGAAAAATCACTCGTCGAACCCGGAGAGACCGTCACCGCTGGCCAACTGCTGGCGCGCATGGACCCGCGCGAGATCAATTGGGAGCTGGCTGGAGTCGATGCCGAACAACAACGCGCCTCCAAGGAACGCGACACGAACCTCGCCAAACAAGACATCGGTGCCGCCGAGATTTCCAAGTACGACGTCGAGCGTTTGAAGACTCGCCGCAAGTTGCTGATGCATCGCAGCGAGAACCTCGAAATCCGCAGCCCGATCGACGGACTGGTCATCACCGGCGACCTCAAGAAGTCCGAAGGTGTCCCGATGAAAATCGGCGACCGCTTGTTCGAGATCGCTCCACTGGACCAGATGCTGGTCGAGGTCGCGATCCCCGAACCGGACATCCGCCACGTCGCCGTCGATCAAGAAGTGTCGGTGGTGCTCGACGCCTTTCCGGGCGAGACGCTCACTGGCAAGCTGCGTCGCATTCATCCACGTTCCGAAGTCCGCGACGAATCGCACGTCTTCATCGCCGAGGTCGAATTGCCCAATCCGCAAGGCCGCTTGCGTCCCGGCATGAAAGGCTCCGCCGACATCACCGCCGGCCGACGCATGCTCGGCTGGATTCTGTTCCACCGCCCGCTCGAAGCGGCTCTGCTGAGACTAGGGTGGTGAGAAGTAACCCGAAGCGTGGGGGCGGGGGGGCGCGTGGCACTACATTTTGGGTAACAAAAAAATATAAGGGGGCGCCCGCCCGC
>JANNDA010000410.1:0-1797 GCA_031387195.1 Planctomyces sp.
CACAAGATCCCAACTCGATCCCCAAACAGGCGACAGCGAAGAACAAACCCGCCAACGAGTCGCAACAGTCGCAGGTTCGTGACCGGGACAAGCTGCTCGCGGAGCAGCAGCGGTTGCTCGGCGAAGAGAACAAACACGCCCAAGCCGGCAAGTACGCTGAGGCGATCAAAACGTCGCAGCAGCGCGAGTCCGTGCTGCTCGAATTGGCCAAGCTCCCTGACCGCAAGGATGCCACGAACCAGATGCAGTTAGACCTGCTGCAGTCTCGGATAAATTGGCAGTGGTTGAGCGGTCAGTTCGCAGATGCGGTGCCGACCGCCGAGAATCGGTTGCCGCTTGTCGAGGCGGAGTTCGGTGCCCAGCATTGGCAATCGGGAAACGCTCGCTCCGCATTGGACTACTCCCGCAAGCTGGCCGCGACCGACGCGCCGACTCGCCGCCGGATGTTGGAATTGGACTTCCAATTGAATTCTGCGATCGGAAAGGGTGAGTTTCGCGACGCCATCGCCAAGGCCGATGTGCTCAAGGACATCGAAGCCAAGGTGCTGGGGGTCGAGCATCCCTTCTACGCCCACAGCCTCGACAAAATCGCCTGGTGTTGTCTGCAAGCTCGTGACTACGAGCGTGCCGCCCAGGAGTGGCAAACCGCGTTGACCATTCGACGCAAGGTCTACGGTGACGCACATCCGGACGTGCTGGTCTGTCATGACGGCTTGGCTGCGGTAGCGCGGCAGCAACGTCAATGGGAGACGGCCCACGCGCACTACGACCGAGCGGCAACTCAGCGTCGACAGTTGTTGAGAAAGTTCAGTCCGGATGATCCCGCTGTGTGGCTCGATGACTTTGCCGTGGATTCACAGAAGCAATACACGGTCACCGGCGATGTCCAGTGGGCAGCCGGTCGGCTCACGCTCAGCCCCGGAGCGACCATCGGCCGCACCATCAAAGTTGGCAGCGCGTGGGAAGCGCGGCTCGACCTTGCATTCCCACCTGCCTCACCGGATGGCAAACCGTCGATTTCGCGATTCGAGTTCACGTTGGCTGGAGCCGCTTCAACTTACGCAATGGTGTGGAAGACCGAGCAGCAGGACGGCCAGCCCCGCGTGCGACTGCAATTTGTGGCCATCACGCCCAAGCCGGCAGGACAGGCGGGGTCGATTGCAGGCGAAAACGTGAAAGTCTTGCGGGAGGCCGATTGGCCACACGATCCGTCGGGGCAATGGACGATCCGCTGGAACTCCGGACTGTTGCAAGTTCAGCAGGGTGCCCAGCCGGTCTTCGAGACCTACATGGCGACCGTGGCGGATTGCTCAGCTTGGCGAGTGCGGGCTTCCGTTGGGAGCATGGCCGTCACGCAGTTGCAATTACTCGGAGTGGCGCGGCAGGTCTTTGGCGAGCAGGCAAACGCGCTGCTCGCGCAAGCGAAGCGGGACGCCGAATCGGCCGTGCGAATGTATCAGGAAGCCAGGTTCGCCGACGCCGTCAAGCTCTCTGAGAGTGTGCTGGAAACGCGCCGCGGAGTCTTGGGTGAGGACCACCCTGGCACCGCTCAGAGTCTCATCAATCTGGCAGCGCTCTTCGAGTCGCAGGGGAACTATCCCGCTTCCGAGCCGCTCAAACGGCGGGCACTGAAGATCTACGAAAAAAACCTCGGCCCCGACCACCCCGATGTGGCCACCGGTCTGAACAGCCTGGCGGTGCTTTACCAACAACAAGGCCAATACGCCACGGTCGAGCCGCTGTACAGGCGCGCACTGGCCATCCGTGAAAAAGCCCTCGGCCCCGACCACCCCGACG
>JANNDA010000433.1:0-4694 GCA_031387195.1 Planctomyces sp.
ATCAGAATTCGCATTTGATTCCACGCACGATCAAGTTTTTCCGCTCGCGTGATTTCGTCAAAGAGTACGGCGATCTCGGCGAGAACGAACTCGAAGACCGTGCAGGCACGATCCCGCAAGCATTGCTCCGCATGAATGGCCAATTGACGCGAGACTCCTTGAAGTCAACGCCACTCTCCGCCCCCGGCCGCATCTCGGCGATGGCCCGCAACGACGACAAGTGTCTCGAACTATGCTTTCTCGTCTGTCTGACGCGACGCCCGACAGCCGACGAATCTGCGGCGTTCTTGCCGATGCTGAGTAATCAACGGCCTCAAGGTGACGACTACTCCATCAGTCGAGGCACCCGTGTCGAAGACATCTATTGGATATTGTTCAACTCTCCGGAGTTCGCTTGGAATCATTGAGGACATCATCATGCAACAACCCACGACCTTCACTCGCCGTGATTTACTTAAGGCCGCAATGGCTTCTGGCGTGTCGTTCTCGCTGCCGGGACTCGATCTGCGTGCCGCCGATCAGCGCGGCAGTGAGCGAGCGAAATCGCTGATTGTGATTTGGCTCGGAGGCGGTGCGAGTCAGTTGGAGACGTGGGATCCACATCCCGGCACAATGATTGGCGGCCCGACGAAGTCGATTGCCACGAAGGTCTCTGGCTTGGAAATCGCTGACCTTTATCCGCGCATGGCGGAGCAGATTCACGAACTGAATGTGATCCGCTCGCTGGTTTCCAAAGAAGGGGATCACGAGCGTGGAACCTACATGGTCAAGACCGGATATCGTCCCGATCCGACGCTCATTCATCCGTCGCTGGGTGCGATCGCCTGTCGTGAACTTCCAAATGCCAAGCTGGAGATTCCGGATCACATCGCGTTGATCGGCGGTCAATGGCCGGCTCGCGGCGGTTTTTTAGGCGAGGTGTTTGATGCCTTCAAAATTTATGACCCCGGCCACGGCATTCAAAATCTGAAGCCGCATGTCGGTGACAATCGGCAGGAGAAACGGCTGAAAGGACTCGAAGTCGTCAGCAAGTCGTTTCAAATCGGACGCCGCGTGCAGGTCGATAACACGTTGCACCAACTGACCGTCGAACGAGCCTTGAAGATGATGACCTCGGAGCAACTCAAGGCGTTCGAGATCGATCAAGAATCGACGGCGATTCGTGAGGCTTATGGCAACTCGCTGTTCGGTCGCGGTTGCCTGACGGCGCGACGCCTAGTGGAGACGGGGGTCCGCGCTGTTGAGGTGACGCTTCAGGGTTGGGACACGCACGCGAGCAATTTCACCGGCCATGAAACTCAGGCGAAAGAGCTTGACCCCTCGTTCTCCTCGCTGATTCACGACTTGAAACAACGTGACCTGCTGCAATCAACGGTCGTGCTGTGCATTGGCGAATTCGGTCGAACACCGAAGATCAACGGGGTCGATGGCCGCGACCACTGGCCCAAAGGTTTTTCGTGTGTCGTTGGCGGTGGCGGACTCCGTTCCGGTGTCGTGATCGGTGAAACCGAAGCGACAGAAGAGCCGAAGTCGCCGAAAGACCCGATTGAAGTGGCCGACCTTTGCGCCACGGTCTTGCAACAACTCGGCGTGGAATTCGACAAGGAAGTCCTCACACCAATCGGTCGCCCGATGAAATACAGCGCGGGCAGGCCGATCGAACAACTGCTGCCAACCAGAGAATCTCTTTGAACGCTGCGGTGAGGGAACGGTGGCATCAAAAACGGCAAGCTGCTATTGATCCGATAGCACTCAACATAGCCGTGTTTGAATGGAATTCCCCTGATGCCTGAGTCGTCCCCCATCAAAGCAAAACGAGCGTTGGAATCCGCGCAAGGTTACTTGCTGCTGGAACTGCCCGACGCGGTGATGCGCGAACTACGTCACTTCGTCACCGCTGCTGAAACGCCGTTGGCCGCGCATCAACTGCGTGGTGAGGCACTGCGGATGCGCGGTGACTTTGAGGAAGCTCTGCAGAGTTTTGAGATCGTGCGGCAAGAGAAAGAGGACGACCTCGGCGTTTTGATGGCGATGGCGTGGTGCTTTAAACGCATTGACCGGCTCGACAAAGCGATTGAGTCGATGAAACACGCTTATCTCAGTTCCCCGAAAGTGGCGGTCGTGCATTACAACCTCGCGTGCTATTACTCGCTCGCGGGAGATAAAGAGGAGGCACTCTCTTGGCTGGCGCGGGCGATTCGCTTGGATGCCAGCTTCCGCGATCAGGTCGCCAAGGAAACCGATTTTGACCCAATCCGAAGTGACCCGGATTTTCGATACCTGATGCAACTTGCCGAACCGAAACCTTCCCCGAAAACTTGATGGCGACAGCCGCTGTCTGCCAGATTCACCTTCATGGAGTTGCAATGTCTGTCCCGTTCAATAACTCAACGATGCCACCGGAAGTACAGCCATCAACGGTCAAAGTGCTCAGCAAGAAGCAGCGACGTGTTCTGGGAGTATTGGTCGAGAAAGGGATCACAACTCCCGAGTATTATCCGATGACGTTGAAGGGACTGACCGCCGGCTGCAATCAAAAGAACAACCGCTCGCCGCTGTCGGAGTACTCTGAAGACGACATCGCGAGCACGATTGATGAATTGCGCGAGATGGGCTGTGCTGCCGTCGTCCACACCGAGTCGGGCCGCACCGAACGGTTCCGGCATTACGTCCGCAAACAGTTTCCGTTCAACGAAGCCCAGTTAGCGATCATGACCGAGCTCTGGCTACGAGGCCGGCAATCGCTCGGCGACCTGCGTGTGCGAGCCAGTCGTATGCACGCGATTGATTCGCTCGAACAACTGCGAGACGAACTGACGGCACTGGATCGGCAAGGGTATGTCCGAGCCAATGGCCCGCTGGCGGTGCGCGGCGTAGAGGTCGATCACACGTTTTACAAACCTAGCGAAAACATGGCTCTGGCTCCGTTGGCGTCGCCTGATTCCGAAAACGACGATACGGAAGCCGCCAAATCCGGCTTCTTTCGTCGAAGCGAATCAGTGTCAGTTGGCCCGCGAGCCGGAGCCGCGTCGCCCGCCGTAAGCAGCAACTCCTCGGATTCGCGCATCCGTTCGTTAGAGACGGTTGTTGAAGAACTGCAACGTCAAAACGCCGACTTGAAAGACCGATTGCAGTCCACCGAGCAATTGGTCTCGCAGCTCAATGAGTCCATGCAGTCACTTCGTCGTGAACTCGGCTGCGGTTGAGGGAGAGCGATTCCAAATCCGTAGTACAGGCGGCTCGCCTGTGATTCTATCGGAGAGACACACAGGCGAGCCGCCTGTGCTACGTTTTGAAACCCTACCTGGAACGAGACGTCAAATTCAGGTGAATGCTTATCTCGCCAGCGTTTCGACAGCGCAAAGTTCCGCGCCACTGGCCGCTTCTTGACCTTTCGAGTCAGCGACGGGTTCGGCTGCGAGCTTGTCGAGATACGTGCGCAAGTAGTCCACAGTCTCATCGACCGTGTCTGCCTGAATCAGCAAAAGTTCACCCGGGCTCAATGTCGAAAGAGCACGCTCAACGGCTTTGACCGCTCCGGAAATTTCTTCGATCTGCTTCGTGCGAAGCTTTGCCCCGTCAACAGACTCGATCCCCTGACGAAAGAGGCGGATGATTTCTCCTGGCGCGCGACCGCGGAGATAGTGATCCTCATACAGGATGACTCGGTCGAAGGACTCACCCAAGAGTTGGCCTTGGCGGTGCATGTCCGCATCACGCCGATCACCGGCGGTGGAATACACGACCGTGCGGTGCGAGTGCGGATAATTTTTCAGAGCATCAATCAGAGCCAGTAACGCGGAGCTGTTGTGGCCGTAGTCCACGATCACTTTGCAGCCGCGAATCTTGAGCACGTTGAAGCGACCAGGGGACGCATCCAGGTTAGCCGCGAAGGATTCAACGCGAGCGCGGATGATGTCGAGGTGAATCCCCAATCCCCACGCTGCGGCAATCGCACACAGTGAGTTTTCGACTTGGAAGCCGATCTTGCCTGCGTGCGTCAGCGGAATGTGATCGAGCGATACGAGCGGCTCTTCTCGTAGTCCTTCCGCAAGGACAACGTGGTTCTCTTTTACGAAGATGGCTCGGCCACCTTTCGTACGATGCTCAACAATGACCGGGTGCTGGCCGTCGATGGCAAAGAAGATCACTTTCCCTTTGCACTTGGGAGCCATTGCGACGGTGTGTTCGTCAGTGGCGTTGAGCACGGCGTATCCTGTCGTCGGAACGACATCGACGATGACACGCTTGACCTGAGCCAACTTTTCCAGCGTCTCGATATCTGACAGGCCGAGGTGATCCCCTTCGCCGATGTTGGTCACGACGGCAACGTCGCAGCGGTCGAAGCCGAGCCCCGCGCGAAGAATTCCGCCACGAGCGGTTTCCAGCACGGCCATCTCGACCTCAGGGTTCATCAACACGTTGCGAGCACTCAACGGCCCGCTGCAATCGCCGTTGTCGATGCGTCGGTCGTCGATGTAGATGCCGTCGGTGCAAGTGTGTGCGACGGTTGCTCCCGTTCCCTTCAGAATGTGAGCCGTGAAGCGAGTGGTCGTCGTCTTACCGTTCACGCCGGTGATGGCCACGTTTGGTATGCGACCGTTCTCGCCCTCGGAGAAGAGCGTACCGATGATTGCTTCGCCAACGGGGCGAGGCTGACCATCCGATGGAGCAAGGTGCATTCGCAAGCCGGG
>JANNDA010000447.1:0-2071 GCA_031387195.1 Planctomyces sp.
CTCGGCGGAAAATTTCGACGTCTAGCTTCCAGTCATTGCTCCACCGACCTGGGTCGGTGGGGGCAAGATGCCCGAACGTTCGACCTACCGAATGCGAATCTTAAACGGCATCAGCATGAGTCGGCTCTCGCGAGCAAGGCGGTTGACTTGCATCGCATGGCGGAGGTCTTCAGCGAGGTCGGGAGAAATCGCATTGAGCATGTTGGTCAGTGCCGTATCGGTTGCGACGCGCGTTTGCTCGTCCGAGTTGATGGGGCCGAGCAGTGACTCGAGCGGGCTGACCGGACGCGGCAGGATCAATCGCTCGACCTTGTCATCGGGGCCGAGCTTGGCGAGTTGCTTCGCGTGCTCGACCGCGTCGTCCAGCGTTCCCAGCTTATCGACCAAACCAAGCTTCACGGCGGTGGCCCCGGAGTAAATTCGACCTCGCGCCAGTTTCTCCAGAGCGGCAACTTCCATCTTGCGGCCCTTTGCCGCTTTCTCGGTGAACTGCTTGTAGATGTCGAACAGGAGCTTCGTCATCGCCGCTCGTTCGCTGTCGCTGAACGGCGTCAGAGTGCTCATTACGCCGGAATTCTTGCCGCGAGAAACGATGCTCGTCGTGATGCCGACTTTGTTGTACAGCCCTTCCAGAGCCATCTTGCCGCCAACCACACCGATCGAGCCGGTGATCGTGCCGGGTTCGGCGAAGATCGTGTCGGCACCCATCGCGATGTAGTAGCCACCGCTCGCGGCGACATCACCCATGCTGGCGACGATCGGCTTCTCGACCTTTTCGAGGGCTCGCCACATCAAGTCGCTGGCCAGAGCGCTTCCGCCGGGGCTGTCGATTCGCAGCACGATCGCCTTCACGGTCGTGTCGCTCGCAGCCTTTTCGATCGCTTTGATCAGCGTCTCGCTGCCCAGTGAACTATCGCCGAACAGATCGCTGCTGCTCTTCCCCGGCATGATCATGCCGCTGGCATGAATCACGGCGATCTTCGGTGCCAAGCTGCGTCGCTGCTGCGGCTCCATGCCCATGAGCAGATTCATCATCTTAACCATACCCGCGAAGCCGCTGAAGTCGGTATCAACTTTCTTCTTGCCATATTTCTTCACCAGCTTGATGGTCGCGTCCGGTTTGTCCCCTTTGAGAATCGCCGGAAGTTCGTCCTCGTAAGCCACGCGAGTGATCAGCCCCAGCTCATTCGCCGCCATAGCCGTGTGCGGGCCGTTGTCGATCGCCGCTTTGACCTTTTCCGGATCAAGCTTACGTCCCTGAGCAACCGCTTCGACGATCTGGTCATAGAAGTCGCCGAGGACTTGTTCCAACTCTTCGCGGAACTCTTTGCTCATCTCGGTGCGCGAGTACGGTTCAGCGGCGGACTTGAATTCGCCAACTCGCAGCATGTCCGGCTTCACGCCGACCATATCGAACAGATTCTTGTAGAAGCTGACTTCCGATCGTAGGCCGAGCAGCATCAGCACGCCCGATTCCGGCATGACGACTTCATCGCAGCCCGCGGCAACCAGGTAGTCACCAGAATTGGCCGACTCAAAAAACGCGACCACTTTTTTCCCTCGAGCCTTCACCCGAGCAATCGCTTGTTGAAATTCGTTCCGCTTGCCGGAACCAATCGTCGGGCCATCGATCTTGAGTACGACACCGACAATCGCATCGTCCTTCGCCGCCTTATCGAGCCGACCGATCAATTCAGCCAGATTCTCACTCGCCTCACCAAACAGGCCGAGCATCTGCGGGCCTTCGGGATAACTCCCCTTCAATTCAATGTGAGCCCACGTATTGGCCGCTGCCGGAGCTTTTTCCGCTCCCTCCGGTGCCGCCGCGCAGGCGGCTGGCGGGATGAGAGTGCTACACACGGTCAATAAAACCAAACTGACGGCAGACAACGCTCGGATGGAAAACATCCGAAAGCGAACAAAGCTCAACATGGCATGATCTCGCGAAGATGGTTGGCGAAGAGGCTCCGAAAGGCGTAGGGAGTCTAGGAGTGCTCGTAGCTACCGGCAAGATGCGGACGGCAGAGCAGGTTGTTGCTCATCTTCCGATCGACCCTACGAATTGGCGACA
>JANNDA010000503.1:0-16120 GCA_031387195.1 Planctomyces sp.
TCTCGGAAACCTGCCGCCTCCAAAACCGTTCGATCTACGACTACCTCGTCACCGCCGTTCAAGCTCATTTCAAACAACAGCCGATTCCGTCACTGCTGCCGGGCTCGTGAACGATTACGAGACGGACTCAGAAATTGAGACCTATGCCGCAAAAGCCAACAAGCTCGCGATTCGCAACAAACTTGGGGAGTTGGTTTCCGTGATCGAGATCGTCTCTCCTGGGAACAAGCACAGCCAAATTGCGGTGCGGAAGTTTGTCGAAAAGGCATCCGAGTTTTTGCGATTGGGAATTCACTTGCTGATCGTCGATCTGTTTCCTCCGGGACGTCGCGATCCACAGGGGCTGCATCAACTCATTTGGCGAGAACTCGAAGAAGAGGATTTTCGTTTGCCGCGCGGCAAGCCATTGACGCTGGTTTCGTATTGCTGTGGGTATCCCATGACAGCGTTTGTCGAGCCGATTGCCGTCGGGGCCAAGTTGCCGGAGATGCCGCTGTTTGTGGACCCCGACATTTATGTCCCCGTCCCGCTTGGCGAAACCTACGCGGCGACTTGGAAGCTCTGCCCCGAAGAGTTTCGCGACATCATTTTGGAAACCGCGAAATGACGGGGCTCAACGAGCCCTCGCCTTGAAACCGCTCGGTCAACATTGAGGTACGGTTGGCGGTCCCAGCCAATGATATTTTTCGACGGAGATTTGTGATGCTGCGTTTGCTCGGTTTCGGTCGCGTTCACGTTTGGACGTTGCTCGTTGTGATCGGTGGACTGTGCGGTTCGCTGGCGGCAAACGCCGCAGACACGGATCTCGCGAAGGTGGCCCCCAGTGGGGCGGTCTTCTTCGCGGAAATCTCCGGGCTGGAACCGTGGATCGAGAAGCTTCAGAACTCGCAAATTGTCGCCAGCTTGCCAGCGAATCCGCAGGTGCAGGCGTTTTATCAATCGCCTCAAGGGAAGAAGGCGGATGCTGGGCGAAAACTGGTCGAAACGCAGCTCGGCATGGATTTGTGGACGCTGGGCAAGACGCTGCTCGGCCACCGAATCGGGGTGGCCTTGTATCCGCATGACGGACGCAAGGAACCGGATGCGGTCATCATCGTGCAGGTCAAAGAGGCGGCTTCGCTCAATCGAATTCGCGAGCGGCTTGATCCGCTGCTGGTGTTGATCGGCGATCAGACTCAAGCCTCGTCTGGCCCGGGGGGATCGTCGCTGCGGAACTACGACGGCAAGCTGTTCGTGGCGGACAAAGACAACTGGATTGTGCTTTCCAGCACACAGGATTTGCTGACGAGCACGGTCTCACTACTCGCCGGTGGGCCTTCCGAAACTCACAAGTCGGTCAGCCAAGATGCGGGCTTCGTGGCGATGACTCAACAAATGGGGGACCAGCATTTGGCCCGCAGCTACGTCAACTTGGAGATGATCTCGAAAGCGATGGGGGGACGGCTCGGCCCGGACAAGCTGGATAATCCGCTGGCCTCGCTGATCGGCGGCGCGGTGTTTGAACTTGCGAATCGGAGCCCGTTTCTCGGCTCGACGATTGATTTGAACAACGAACGTTTGCTGGTAACGAACGCGGTCGCCGGCAAGCCGGAATCGCTGGGGGAAAAGTATCAACCACTGTTTGCGGCGGCTGACAAGCCGGATGCGGCGCGGTTGCCGACGGTGCCGGGGTTGATCGGCGGATTCACGCTGCATCGCGATTTCGCCAGTTGGTACAAGCGACGTGAAGAGCTGTTGCAAGCGAAGGTGCTGCCGGAGTTCGACAAGTTTGAAAGCGGACTGAGCAATATTCTGCCGAGCCGCGATTTCGGCTCCGATATCCTGCCGACGTTTGGTCGCAACCTGACGTTCCTCGCCGCGCCGCAGGACTACAGTCATTTGCAGGGGAAGCCGGGGATGCAACTCCCCGGACTCGCGTTGGTCTTTGACTTGGCGAAACCGGACGAGGGGACGGAAATCCTCAACCTCTTTTTCCAAACGATCTCGACCATCACGAATCTCAACGCGGCGCAACAAGGTCGGCAGCCGTGGGTGCTCTCCTCGGAAAGTTACAAGGATGTGCAAATCACTTTCGGCAAGTACGGGCAGAAGCCGAAGGGAGATCGCCTGCCGGTGATCTTCAACTTCATGCCGGCGGCGGCTCGCGTTGGCGACAAGTTCGTGATGTCGTCGTCGGTCGATCTCTGCAAACGTCTCGTCGATGTCTACACTACGCCGGTGACGACGACGGCCACACGCAAACCAACTCGCGATGATTTTCTCTTTGAACTGACCGGCGAATCGCTGGCCGACATTCTGGAAGTGAATCGCGGCATGCTCGAAGCTCGATCGGTCGCTCAGGAAGGGAAGACTTCCGCACAAGCTCAAGCCGACACAACCACGCTGCTGCAATTGGTCCGAGCTGTCCGCACGCTGCGTCTGACAAACGGCGCTGAGGGAGCGGGATACCAAATCCAAGTGGAAGCTCGCTGGAAATAGGCTGTCACGTGGTCCGAACGCATGATTGAACTGCTGCGTTCCTGAGGCGAGTTGCTCCCGCATCATTCTGCCCTCCGATCATTCTGCTCTGCTGGATTTTGCAGAATGATCGGAGGGCAGAATGATGTGGATACGGAGCGCGAGTTTGCGATCTGTTGTGCGGCCTAAAACGTGATCGCCAGAATGGCGGAGAGCGTTAGCGTTGAATGCGAAGTCGTGTTACCGCTGCAACGACTTCCTGAACGGCGGCGGCGATTTCCGCCTCAGTCGTGTAGCGGCTGAGGCCGAATCGGAGGCTCGCTCGACTGAGCGGTTCGCTGACTCCCATCGCGCGCAGCACGTGACTCGGCTCAGGCTCGGCGGTCGAACAGGCGGAGCCCGAACTGACGGCGATGTTCTTCAGGCTGGTCATCAATGCTTCGCCATCGACCCCGTCCACGCTGACATTGAGATTGTTCGGCAGCCGTTCGGTGGGATGACCGTTGAGCGTCAAGCCGCTCAGTTCGCTTTGCAGACGCTGCCAGAGTTGATCGCGCAACAGATGCATTCGATCGGCGACTGCGTGCATGTCGGCTGCCAATTCACAGGCGGCTCCAAAGCCGACGATCAACGGTACGGGGAGTGTGCCGCTGCGAAGATGCTGCTCATGACCGCCGCCGTCGAACAGCGGCTCGATCGGAACGCGGCGGCGATCGCGGCGAACGACCAACGTCCCGACACCTTTCGGGCCGTGAAGTTTATGAGCCGACAGGCTCAGTAAATCGACCGGCAACTGCGGCATATCAATCAGTCGCTTGCCGAGTGCTTGCACGCCATCGCAGTGCAACAGCACATCGCGTTCGCGGCAGAGGCGACCGATTTCCACGATCGGATTCAACGTGCCGACTTCGTTATTCGCGAGCATCACCGAGACCAACACTGTTTCGGGTTTGATCGCGTCGGCCACTTGCTGCGGATCGACTTGGCCAAACCGATCGACCGGCAACACGGTTACGTCGATGCCGTTCCGTTGCAGTCGCTTCGCGACATCAAGCACCGAGTGATGCTCGGCGGCATTCGTGATGAAATGCGCTGCGCCAGTTTTTGTAGGCCGGTTTTCCAAACCGGCTGACATATTTGATGTCGATTGCTCAGACGGTTTGGAAAACCGTCCCACGGGGTTGCGCGCATTGATGACCCCTTTGATCGCGAGGTTGTTGGCTTCGGTGGCTCCGCTGGTGAAGACGATCCAGTCGGGGGGACAGTTCAGCCGTTGGGCAATCTGCTCGCGAGCCCGCTCGACGGCCTCAGCCGCTTGCCAACCGAACGCATGATTGACGCTCGCGGCGTTGCCGTACTCCTCCGTGAAGTACGGCAACATCGATTGCAACACTTCCGGAGCGACGCGAGTCGTGGCGTGGTTGTCGAGATAGATCATTTCAGGAGACGGTCACGGGGATTCGGAGGCCAGTTGGTTTGAAGGCCAACACGGAGCAAGAGACATGCGGCAAGAGTGCCTCGACGGTGGAGCCGAAACCAAATCCCGCTTCATCGGCACGCGAGGCCGTTCCGCAGACGAGCAAGTCGATGTGCCACTCGTCGATCAATCGAGAAAGTATTTTGACAGCCGTTCCTTCGACAACGTTCGGCAGGATGCCATACGTCATCGTGCGGTGATCGGTGATGCTGAGGTGCTGATACAACGCCTGCCGAGCCGTCTCGACTCGCTCGGCTTGTTGTTGGGCGACCTCTTCCTCGCGACGTCCGTAACGCCACGCTTCGGGCCAGCGAATCGGTTCGACCACGTTGACGAGCCAGCATTTCGCATCGCGCCACAAGCCGCTGCCGACGAAGCTCATCAACGCTTGTTGCCCGACTTCACTCAGGTCATCGGCCAGCAACACATGCGGTGGTTCCGGATCGTCGCTGTCGCTCGGCGTCGCTGATACGGCCTCGCTGGTGACTTGCGGCGTTCGTTCGACCAACACCGGACAACTTGCGAATCGCAGCAGTTTCGACGCGGTGGAACCGAACTGCTGGGGGCGAGTTCCCGCGCCGACAATCAACAGGTCGGCGCTGAACTCCTCCGCTTGACGCAGCAACTCAACCCACGCGACTCCGCCCAACAGACTGGTTTCGCATTCGACTCCCGCTTCGCGGGCCTGCTCTTCCAGCGTCTCCAATCTGGCCGCGAGTGATCCCGTCACCGCATTCACTTGCAGCGGCGATGCCGGAACGCGAGTCAGATCCAGCCCCTCGACGACGGCGCACAGCGACAACGTGCCGCGCTGAGCGACGGCGATTTCCAGCGCACGCTCAAAGAGCTTTCGAGCAACAACCGGGATATCGTCTTCAGACTGGAGGTCACGAACTTCAAGATCGAGCCCCACAAGCACCTTTCGGAAATACATACCGTCCCTCGTCACGCGGATTCGTCAACAATCGTGAAACGCTCGACAACATAAACACGACGAGCCGTTGGCAGAAGTGACAGCGTACCGTTCCGAGGCTGTGTTTAATTCATGGAGCACGATTTCATCATGCTCGCTTTCGGGCACGTTGGAAACGTGCCCCACGAAACGCTGCGACAATTGCGTTCTTTCGGCGAACTGTGTTCGATGCCACCTTCTTCAAAACAGGAACCACAATCATGGCACGAGGCACCGGGGGCGCACGTCGGCCCGCGACGAAGTTTGCTCATTTGCAGAAAAAGCTGGGCAAGCAAAACGTGCAGCGGAATCTGCAAGGACAGCCGCCGAAAGAACCGGCTCGCCGACCTCGTGGCACGAAGGGATCGCCGTAAGGTGATCGACGGTGCGTGAATGACATCGCTTCTGCGGGCAATCTCGTGCCTGCGATCTAGTCAGCAGCGATGAATCGTCTGGCATTTCGGCGGGATGATGCGGCTTGTGCCAAGATTTTGTAAAGATTCTAGCTGGCCGATTCGTGGAAAACTCTCGGTGAAATCCGTGTGATCAGCGGTCTTCTCGGTCATTCGGATGATTCTTGCCACGTGCTTCGGCACACCGCTTGCGAAATGCGAAGCGTCGGACTGTTGCGCTCCAGCGTTGCAGCCTAATTTCTGTACGGCCCTGCGTGCATTTCGCAGGGTTCGTGCGCTTCCGTTATGCCTCTAACGTGAGGAGCAGCCAAGATGATGCGTCGGTTGTTAAGGGACTTGTTGTTTTCCGGGGGACTATTGCTGTCCTGGAGCGCGATCAGCGTCTCCGCTCAAGATGCTCCCGCCGGTGGGGGCGCCGCTGCCGCGGTCGCCGCACCAGATGCCGCCGCTCCGGCTGCGGCACCTGCGGTGGAATTGCCACCCTATTTTACTGGGACGAATCCTCCGGCTCCCGCACCGGCTCTTTGGCCGGATGCTGGAGGTAGTGCCGCTGGTTATTGGACGACTCCGTCCGCTGGTCCCGTCGGTGACGGCGATCCGAAGGCGATGACGCCGGACAAGCTGTATGACCGCATCGCCCACAACGTCTTCTCGATCAACATGGTCTGGGTGATGTTGGCTGGCTTCCTGGTCATGTTCATGCAAGCGGGCTTCGCAATGGTTGAGGCCGGCCTGGGCCGCTCGAAGAACGCGGCGCATACCATCACGATGAATATGATGATTTACCCGCTGGGCTGTATCGCCTTCTGGGCTTATGGTTTCGCGATCGGTTGGGGAAACTGGTTCAACGGGCCGGTGGCTCCGGGGTGGTATTCGTCACTCGGTCCTGGGACGTCGATCCTCAACAGTGGCATTGGACTGGGAGAGACTGCGCCAGGTTCTGGGATCTTCGCCTACGGCTTGATGGGAACCAAAGGTTTCTTCTTGAACGGCATGGACGACGTCAGCGTCCTGGCGCTGTTCTTCTTCATGATGGTCTTCATGGACACGACTGCCACGATCCCAACAGGATCGATGTGCGAGCGCTGGTCTTGGAAAAACTTTTGCTTATATGGCCTGTGGGTCGCGTTGCCTTACTGCTTGTTTGCGAACTGGATGTGGGGCGGTGGCTGGTTGGCCAATCTCGGTAGCACGATGGGACTCGGACATGGAGCCGTGGACTTCGCGGGATCTGCCGTGGTGCATGCGATGGGTGGTGCCATCGGGCTGGCTGGTGCGATTGTCATTGGTCCGCGGCTCGGTAAATTCATCGACGGCAAACCTCAAGCCATGCCGGGGCATCACGTCCCAATGGTGGTTATTGGCACGTTCATCCTGGCGTTTGGCTGGTTTGGATTTAATCCAGGCTCGACGCTGTCTGGAACAGATCTGCGTATCAGTGCGGTCGTGGTCAACACGATGTTGGCAGGCATCACCGGCGCGATTGCGACGATGTGTTGGATGATGGCGAAGGGCCTGAAGCCTGACCCTTCGATGTTGTGCAACGGCATGTTGGCTGGCTTGGTGGCGATCACCGCTCCTTGTGCGTTCGTGGATACCTGGGCGGCGGTGTTGATCGGAGCTGTGGCCGGTGTCTTGGTCGTGGAGAGCGTCTTCTTCTGGGAACGTCGAGGCATCGACGATCCGGTCGGAGCAATCTCGGTGCATGGCGTGAACGGCACATGGGGCGTCATCGCCTTGGGCCTGTTCGCCAACGGCAAGTACGGCAACGGTTGGAACGGCGTGATGCGCCCGCTCTTTGACGCGAATGGTGCTGAGGATGGCGTGCTCACGGATGGTGTTCGCGGGGCCTTTTTCGGCGACACCTCGCAGTTGTGGGCACAGTTGATCGCGGTTGGAGTCGTGTGGGTCTTCGGGTTCACGATGGCTTACGTCTGGTTCAAGATCAGCGATAAGATCACTCCGCTGCGTGTCAGCCGTGAAGTCGAACTGGAAGGTCTGGACGGTCCGGAAATGGGCGCTCATGCTTATCCAGATTTCATCAGTCGCTAACACAAACCTGTCACTTGTTGGCAGACGTCCGAAGTCGTCAAGACTTCGGATGTCTCGCTCGGTTCGCTCTCATCCAACAGGAACTCATTCATGAAAAAAATTGAAGCCATCATTCGGCATTTCAAATTAGAAGATGTGAAGCAAGCTTTGACCCAAATCGACGTGTTTGGGATGACCGTGACCGAATGCAAAGGCTTCGGTCGCCAGAAAGGTCACAAAGAGCAGTATCGTGGCGCGGAGTACACCGTCGATTTCTTGCCGAAGGTGAAGGTCGAAGTGGTTGTGGGCGACGCACACGTTCAAGCGGCGATTGACGCCATCGTCGGGAGTGCTCGTACGGGCAAGATCGGCGACGGCAAGATCTTCGTCTCGAATCTCGAAAACGTGATCCGTATTCGTACCGGCGAGTCCGGTGAGGGTGCGGTCTGATTCTGTTGGAGAGAATTCAACTCGACGCGAACCGCCCGGTGACTTTCGAGTCACTGGGCGGTTTCGTTTTGTGCTCGCGTAGGTTGAGGCTGGCCTGATGAAAACTTTGGAAAGTGGAAAAGTGAATCTGTTGCGCGTGCCTGATTCAGAATCAGCGGTCTGAAGTTGTGTCGCCTCCGCTCTGCAAACGGTGAAAGCGGATGAAAGGCGGCGAGTGTGCCAAAGGCGGATTGGCAGAATCTTTTTGTCCCACATCTTTTTGTCAGCCGTTCGAAATGCAGAGCAGACAAAAAAATGTGGGACAAAAATCGAAAAGCAGGGCCAGTGAATTCGCCTGACGATCGGTGACTCGGTGGGATTGCGGGCGCAGCCCGGACCATCTCAATCAAGCACGTTTTCATCAGGCCAGTCCCAACCTACTTGCGGTGGCAGGAAACGGGCTCAAGTTGCTGGCGAAGTCGTCGTGTTTGTCGCGAGAATCTTGCACGACTTCATAGGCAGGGCATCGGCATGGCGACGGAACCGCTCAGTTCGACTGAGCCGCAACAAACGAAATCGGGCGACACAGAGCGACAAGACGAATCGCAGTTAGCGAAGTCATTGTCGCTGAGCCGTCGACGGTTGCCGACGATCAGTATTCCCGGCCTGACGGTTTTGCGATGCCTCGGCGAAGGCGCTTATGGCTCCGTCTGGTTGGCTCGCGAGAAAAACACCGGCAAGCTGGTGGCCGTGAAGGTCTATCTGCACCGCGGCGGGCTGGACTGGTCACTGTTGAGTCGCGAAGTCGAAAAGCTTGCGGTGCTTTACACGTCGCGCAACATTGTCGGTTTGTTGGACGTTGGCTGGGACAGCGATCCGCCGTATTACGTGATGGAATACCTCGAACGAGGGTCGTTGGCCGGATTGTTGGCGAAGGGGCCGTTGTCGGTGCGCGAGGCGGTGCGGATCGCGAAAGGGATTTTGCAGGCGTTGGTCCACGCTCACGGAAGCGGCATTTTGCACTGCGACTTGAAGCCGGCCAACGTGTTGCTGGATTCGGATCTCGAACCGCGGTTGTGTGACTTCGGGCAGTCGCGGCTGTCTTACGAACATGCTCCGGCACTCGGCACGTTGTATTACATGGCTCCCGAACAAGCAGACTTGAAGGCCGTGCCAGATGCTCGCTGGGATGTGTATGCGCTGGGAGCCGTGCTACATCATCTGCTGTGTGGCGAGCCGCCACATCGGTCTCCGGAGAGCGAGCGCCGCATCGAGCATTCGCGAACTCTGGAAGAACGATTGGCGACTTATCGCGACATCGTCCGCAACGGAGCCCAGCCGATGCAGCACGGCCATGTTCGGGGAGTCGATCGCCGATTGGCCGAGTTGGTTGATCGTTGTTTGGAGCCCGATCCGAACAAGCGCTTTCCAAATGCTCAAGCGGTGCTCGATGCGCTGGATCAGCGCGAGCGAGTGAAGTCGTTCCGACCGTTGTTGGCATTGGGCGGACTGGGGCCGGTGTTGTTGATGCTGGCGTTGGGATTGTTCTATCTCGACTCGATGCGCGACGCGGTGAACTCTGCGGCGGACAACGTGACCACGCGAGCGCTCGAAAGCGACGTGCTGTCGGTGGAGATTCTGGCACGCAGCGTCGCTCGCGAATTAGAAAAGCGGACGGCCGATCTGGAAGACGCAGCCGCCGATCCAGAAGTTCAAGCGGCGCTCGAAACTGCGGCCAGTCGCAAGTGGACCGATCGCAACGAACTGCGGCTGGCACTGTCGCACTGGAAATCGCGAGCGGATCAGTTGCAGCAAAAGCTGGGGCTGCATCGCGACAACAGTTGGTTCCTCACCGACAGCGACGGTTTTCAACGCTGGCGTGAACCGGAAGAGCAAAGCACGCTCGACGTCAATTGGTCTCACCGCGATTACTTTCACGGCTTGGGTGAATTTCAAAAGGAGACAGTTCCGAAAGGGATCAAGCCGCTCACGAAGCCGCACTTGTCGCTGGCATACACGAGCGCTGCGACCGGACGCAGCGTGGCGTCGTTGGCCGTTCCGATCTGGGATGAAAAGCACGAACGAGTGCTCGCCGTGTTGGCTCGTTCGATGGAAATGGGAAAGCTCTTATCGACGTTCGCTCCCAGCAATCGGAGTGATGGTGAACCGGACAACGACATCATTCGAGCGGTCGCCGTCATCGACGGTCGTAATTGGCAGTTGCTCGATCATCCGTGGATGAAGCAGGATCATCCCGAAATCACCACTGGAGACGATGCCACGAAATTGCGTTTGGGGGACGAGACGATCGAACGGCTGCGCCCGAAACTCGCGTCGCCTGATCGAGCGGACGAGCCCGTCGTCGTGCAGATGGAAGACTATCTCGATCCCGCAGGCCAGTTCGATCCGAAGGCGTTCGGCGGCGAATGGCTCGCGGCATTTTGCCGTGTCGGTAACACCGGCTGGATTGCGATTGTGCAAGAACGCAAGTCAGCCGCATTGCGACCAGTGGGAGCAATGGCCTCGCGACTGCGTCGTGACGGAGCGCTCGCGCTGGCGGTCGGCGGTGTCTTGATTGGATCTCTGTGGTTCATCGTTCTGCGTGGTCTGCGTGAGCGAAATGAACGCAACTTTCCGCCGACCGAGCGAGCAAGTGAACCGCTGCCGATTGCCGCTTCGACCGATATTGCGTCGAGAAGCCTTTGAGGAGGTCAGCCTGGAAAGGCTGACCTACGGTTGCACAACGAATTGCACCGCATCGACGATGACATATCCGTCGGTCTTCGAGTTGCCGATGCTGACTCGTACCGGTTTTGCCTCGTCAAAGCGGAACGTACCCACCGCGCGAAAGCCCTCTTTCGTTGACTCACGCTGATTCAACGTCAGCGTCTGATCTCCGTCAGCCGTCGAGACAGTGATCGCCACATTCGTCGCTCGATTTGGATTCGGCGTGTACGCCACGCGGACTTCGTAACGCCCCGACTTCGGCAGCTTCGCGGTGAACTCGACCCGGCATTCTCCTTTCTCGCCGTTGTTGTCGTGCAGGTAATCGACACCAACAAAGCCGCTGATCGAGGAACTGCGAGTCCACTCGCCGATCACTTTCGCATCGGCATTGTCGATCACGATTCCTGGCAGCTTCGCCGGATCGATCCCCGCCGCCGATCTCTTCGGGCCAGTCCATTCGAGGACTTGTTCGTCGGCCAACAGTCGCTCACGCAGCTTGGAGTACGCCACCTCTTGCACGGAGCACTGGTCGTCGATCGCCAATGCAGCCGCCGTCGCGGCCGATTGGCCCAGCACCATGAAGACCGGCTCCATGCGAATCGAGCCGTAAGAAATGTGCGTGGCCGAGAGGCACACCGGCACCAACAAGTTCGAGCACTGTGACTTCTTCGGCACGATGCTGCGGTACGAAATCGGAAACGGACTGAATCCGCCGACTTGTACGTCCCCTTCGTTCCAGACTCGGCCATCTTTCGCGTAGCGCTGCGTGTTATGTGAATCCATCGTGTAGGCCGCCAGACCCACCGGGTCTTCGGCGGTGGCGCGACCTTGGCAATTGTGCTGCGTCATCACGTAGTCGGAGATCATCCGCCGAGCTTCACGCACATAAAGCTGATGCGGCCAATGGTCGTTATCGACAAACTCATCCTTCGCCAGCCCCAGCCGCTGAAAGTGAGCCCGCACCGGCTCCGGCACGCGGGAGTGATTCGCCAGCGTCCACATCAGACCGCTGATGTAGGCAACATGCTCTTGATAGATCCGCTCGCGAGTCGCGTAATCGCCATCCGGGTAGTCGTAGTTCGCACCGAGGAAGTCAGTGCTGATGGCAAAGTTGTTGTTCGTGTCGGTCTTGCGATTGGGCATGAAGATCGGGTTCCACGGAATGCGAGTGTCCCCCGCTTCGCAGTTCCTCAAAACCAACTCCCAACGCGCCTCGTCGTAGTCCGCTGGCTTCGGCCACGCCAATCGATTCTCTGCGACATCGGTCGTGCAGAGCCGCAAGTTGTAAGCCTGCACGCGACGATCCTCGGCACCTTCTTCACCTGGACCATCCTTCTGAATCAGCGGCAACAACCCGCTGGTTGGATCGCCCCGCTTCACGAACGGATCGACCGCTTTGTTGAATTGATGATGCGAGGCATTCTTGACCTGCACGCCGTTGAGCGTTTCGCCGTAGGTCTTATTCGCCTCGCGGCCGACGTGGTACGAGACTCCCGCTTTCGCCAGCAGATCGCCTTCGTAGGTCGCATCGATAAAGACCGTGCCAATAAACGTCAGCCCTCCCTCAAGCCGGATGCTGCTGATCCGCTCGCCGACTTTGACGACGCCCCCCTTCAAATCGAGCCGCCCAACAACGATCGGCACCTTCGCCTCCTTGAGCATCTCGCGATAGATCTGCTCAGCAACGTGCGGCTCGAAGGTCCACATCTCCTTCTCGCCCGACTGTTGCCGCTTGCTGAGATAGCCGTCACCCTTCTCCCACTTCCACGCATCGGGCTTCGCGTAGAACTCGGCGATGCGGCGATAGAAGGTTCGCGACAGACCACCGATCGCCCCTTTGTTCCCGATGTCCGTCGCCCCTAACCCGCCCGACGTCAATCCGCCGAGATGCTTGGACGGCTCGATGAGCACGACCGACTTCTTCATCTTCGCCGCCTGAATCGCCGCCACGATGCCACCGGATGTCCCGCCATAGACCACGATGTCATACGGCGGACTTTTAGTGGCGACGTCAGAAGCGAACGAGAACGATTGCGTGAATGCGAAGATCGAAATAACGGCGGCGATCATGACGTGACGGGATTTCATGGACGAAGAACTCCGCTCAAGGAAGATTGATTGTGGGGGAATGGCTCGGCTGGAGCGCGTTTGGTGTGAGTTCAAACTCTTCTTGCTCACCCAAAAACGTCGTATCGAAAAACTGGAGAAATCCTGCAAAGCCGAGGAGTGGATGACGTCCTCGCTTTTCAGCGAAGGGTGTCTTCGGTAGGGATTGGCTCTAAGAAGTACTCGGCTCGTGTATGGCCTTGAGAACAAGCGCCCTCATCGGCGGCAATTTCATCGTCGCCGAACCCTAAAACTTGACCATCTCGCTTAGAAACAGCGACCCATTGACCACGATATTTTTCGTAGTCCTCGATTGAGAGCACTGGTTGAGGAGGCAAGTGAGAAACGGGCAACGACATGATGACTCCTTCATTCAAAAACAACGCAAACAGGCTAACGTTTTGATCCACTGCGAGAAAATCATCAAGTCGTTTGCATAGACCACAAGACAGCGAGAAGTGTCACAGCTTCTTCAGTAACTCCGCGACCTTGGACTCGAACAAAGCTTGCCATTCGGGAGCCAGGATGCAATCGCTGTCTTCCTGAGCTCCGCCGATGTTGAGGAGTTGCTCGGCGGTGGGGGAGTAATAGATGTAGCCGTTCGTGTAGCCCGCCACGAAGGTCGTTGGATGTGGCGAGCGTTTCTTGATGTTGAGCCCGATCTGCACGGTCAGTTCGCCAGGGAACGTGACCATCGCGAAATCACCAATCCGCAGTCCGAGCACCTCGACGTCGATCGTTCGCTTGCCAGCGGCCACGTTCTGCGCTTGATGCTTCTTGAGCAACGCGAGGTTCGTTTGCGTCCGCGTCAGTTGCTCCATTGTGTGAATGTTGGCGATGTATTGCTCCAAGTTCTGGCGGTTCTCCGCATCGAGCTTGCTCAGGTCATCGCGTCCCAACTTCTTGTCGTGCAGATAGCGGTGCGAGTAGTACGACGGGAACTCGTCCGACAGCTTGTACTTCACCGCCAGTGGCAGAAACGTTTTGAGATTGAGGCTCGTCCCACGCAGCGATTGCAGCAGCTTGGTTTGTTCGGCCTCTTGCAGGGCAATCCGTTCGGCCAGATCGGCCCTCGGAAGAGTGAGAGTCTCGTTGATGAGCTGTAACCGACCGTCTTCTTTGCTGGGGATTTTTCGGAGTGCTTTCAACGTGCTCAGGCCGAGCATGTTGCCCAGCGGTTCGGCGCTGCGCGGATGATCGACGTCTTTGTAATTGATCGGATTGATGTCTCCGCCGCAGCCTTGCACGAACAAAGCGATCGTCCCGTCGCTCAGGTTATCTTCGATGACTTGGGACGCGAAACCGGTGACGTCGGCCGTGTTCCCTTTGTTGGCAACTCCCTGAATCGGATGACACGCGAAGTTGTAAACGACCGCCAGAGTCCGACCGTCCGTCCGGTCGAGTCGCAGGATGCCGATCTCCGGATCAATCGGCCCGATCTCGGCAACGTCCTCGTCAGTCGGCATCGAGTACGCATGGCGAACGTCAACCACCTTGCCGTTCTTCAGCGTCAACCGGCGGTTCTCCATGATGCGATCCTCATGACCACGCCCCGCTCCGACGCGCACGGGAACCATGTTCTTCGTCGCCTGAGTCACCGCCTGAATCGTCCGCTCATCCACATCCGCGCAGACAACGCCGTGGCAATGACTCGCGTTGACCAGCACGCTCGCCGGTTTAATGCCGAGTTCCTTCTCAATCCGTGTACGAATCTTGGGAAGGTAGTCGTTCTTGATGTGTCCGATCTCGCCGACAGCAACCGCATCAAGCGTGACGATCACTGCCGTCGCAGCGTCACTCTTGATGACGAGCGCTTTGACCCACAACCGGTCATTCACCGGTCCAGCATCGACGTTGGTGATATCAACCTTGGCAACTCCCGCCGTGAGCGGTGCCGCTGAAACGCTGCTCACGGAGAGAGTTCCGAAAAGTACAATGGCCGCCGTGAACTTCGCTCCAATCATGATCGTGACCTCGCTTTGTGTGGCGCACGCGGCTCGCGTGCGACGGTTGGACCGACGAGTAACCGCGCACAGCACCGCTTGCACGCGAGCCGCGTGCGCGACAGCGAGCCGTCGCTTACTTGACCGGTACGATGTCGAACGTGTTGGCCTTCATCACCAGCGTCTTGGCAACTTCCGCATCCAGAGCGGGAAGCTTGCCCAAACGTTCGGCCATCACGGCTTGGCGTTTCGCGTCGATCTCTTGCGCGGTGAGCTTGATCCCCAGCCATTCAGGAATCGAAACGTTGGACAACACAATGCCGCGGAAGATCATGTCGTGATGAAAGCGGTTTTTGGCTTCGACGGCCGCTTTCACCGCCTTGGCCTGATCTGCGATCGGGCCATCGGTCAACGCGCCAGCAGCCAAGTTGGCCCCGGTCGCGAGTTGTTCGTGGGTGAGTTCGGCGATTTTCTTGCCGCCGACTCGGACTTCATACTTTCCGGCCGCCAAGCCCGTGACCTTCAAGCGATAGTCGTTGAGCTCTTCCAAGATCGGAGCATGGGGCAGGATGCTGACGGCATCCGCAGGAAAGAACGGCAAGGCCGCATCGAGCCGCGAGAAGCTCAGTCCGCCTTCTTTCTTGGCAACATTTTCGATCGTGCAATTCTTCGCGGTGACAACTTCGCCACCAGCGGCGTCAATCTCGGCAGACGAGACGAGTGATGGAAAACTCAGGCCCTTGAGGATCGACGCGGCCATCAGAGCTTGACCGGGAGGACCAGGATGGACGGCGTCGCCTGCTGTGATGCGGTCGTACTTCGGCTCCTTGCCGCGAGCACGATCCAAAGCGGCGAGATAGGGGTGAAACTGATCAACGAACAAGCCGCCGTTCTTGTCGGCGATGACTTTCACGCCATCCGAGAATTTTTCCAATGTCTGGTTGTAGCCTGTCAGGGCGGTGGGCCCCTGAGCGTCGTTGTCGAGCGGCTGCGGAGTGGCCCAGGCGACGCGAATGTTGGCCGCCTTGGCTTGATTGGCCATCCCCTGCAAACCGTCCATGTACGGCTTGAAGGTTCCTTCCTCGAAGGCTCGATAGCTGCCGTCGTTCATGCCGAAATCGACCGTCATTGCCGTCGGCTTGTGCAACAACACGTCGCGAGCGAACCGACTATTACCACCAGTTGAACGGTCGCCGCCGATCCCCACGTTGCGAAACGTCAGCTTCCAATTCGGAAAGCGAGTGACCGTCCACATTTCGACATAGTTGGAATAGAGATGCTGCTCGGTGATGCTGTCGCCGATCATCACGACAACATCGCCATCTTTGAAAAAGAAGTCAGCGGCACTCGCCGACAGGCTGCCACAGACCAACATCGCCACGGCGCACCAACGCAAAAACAGCAACATGAATCGAACTCCCTCAAAGGTGTCTCGGCACGGCAGACTCACGAACACTTGAGCCGCGCGGATTGTGGGCCGAGTCAGGCGACCGAACAAGCCACACACCCGGTTCAATGCAATTTGGAGCGGCCAAGAAGTAACCCGAAGAGGCTGTGATTTTATGTGGGATAGGCTTCCAGCCTG
>JANNDA010000613.1:0-22583 GCA_031387195.1 Planctomyces sp.
GGCACCGCAGAATTCAGAATTGGCGGAATGACATTTTTGAATTGCTCCACGCTTCACTCCGCCAATTCTGAATTCTGCGGTGCCTGACCCCTCGCTTGGGTACGGTAATGAGCCGCTCTCACTTCATTCAACGACACCCCATGAACATCGCGAAACATCCCCCCGCGCCCAACAGGAGCGTGTTGATCCGCAGAAGTCTGCTCGGACTTCTCGTGGCCATCGGGGTATTGCTTTGGCAAGGGCCAGCATTGTGGAGGTCGCTGTGTCTGGCGCGTGTTCAGACTGCGACCACCGAGTCACGCTGGGTGGATGCAACCGCGTGGCTCAAGAGGCTACGTTGGATCGACGCCAACTCCACTCAGGCCTTGTTGTCCGAAGCTCGAATTTTTCGGAAACAAGGGGAGTTGACGCAAGCGAGAGAACTGCTCCAGCGGGCGTCTTTGTTGCGGCACTCGCGCGAAGAGCTGCAACACGAAGAATGGCTGATCCAGGCCCAATTGGGGGATCTCGCGGCGGCAGAAGAACCCTTGCTGAAGACTCTTCAAATGGAGCACGATGTTCCAGAGATTCTCGATGCGCTCGTTCAAGGCTACCTTCGATCCGGGCAGTACTCGAAAGCGGAAGTGTCCCTCAACACTTGGCAGACGATGCTGCCGCGCGACGTGCGGCCGTATGTGCTTCGAGGCGTCTGGTTCATGCAATTGGCGGATTGGACGAAGGCCACTGGCGAGCTGCGGGAAGCATTGCGGCGAAAGCCGAGTGATCCCGGCACTGAACTCTTGCTGGCTGAGGCTCTGTTGGGCAACAAGCATACCGACGAAGCTGTCGGGCTGTTCCGCCGATGTCTACAAGTCTGGCCGGATCGAGAGTCGGTTGCACTGGGGTTGGCGCGTGCCTTGAACACCAATGGGGAGGCGATTCAGGCCGCTCAGCTTTTGCCACCGTTTCTCGAACGAAATCCAAACTCGACGGAGGTCCGGCAAACTCTTGGCGAGGCGCTGCTGAATAGCGGTCGCGCTGAGGATGCGATTCGAGTGTTGCAACCGGCTGCGGAACGGAGGGCTCGAAATGTGGAAATTCGTTACCTCCTCGGAACAGCCCTTCGTCTCGCAGGGCGATCTGACGAAGCTGAACCGCATTTGAGTTTCACCAGTCAAGCCGGCCAGGAATTGCAGGAGGCCCAACGTCTGCGCGAGCACGTCCTGCAGAATCCCAAGGACCAATCCGAGAAGCTCAAGTTGGTATCGCTGCTCTTGAAGTATGAGCAGGAAGCTGAAGCGTTGATTTGGTTGCGGAGTCTCTTGGCGGAACAACCGCGACATCCAGAGGCGCAACGTCTGCTGGCTGAACATTACCAGCGGAAGGCGGAACGTGATTCTGATCTTGCGGCTGCGGCAGGGGGACAACATTCATTCGGGGCTGTGTCGCGGCAGTTGCAAGCTGGAAGCTTGCACTACGGAGATGCGGCAAAGTCCGTCTGGAAAATGACAGAGGTCACGTCGGACGTGGGGATCGACTTCACCTACCGCAATGGCCGTGAGTCGGGACATGCCACCGTTGTGGAAACCATTGGTGGAGGAGTGGCCTGGCTTGATGCGGACCTAGATGGACGATTGGATTTATTTCTGACGGGCGGAGGTTTTTTTGATGGTGATCGAAACCTCAAGGGGCACTCGCCCGCGTTGTTTCGACAAATCGCAGCCGATCATTTCAAACCGGTCACTCGCGCCGCGCACTTGGAGACAGCGCCGTTTTACTCACACGGCGTCGCCGTGGCCGATCACGATCAGGATGGCTTTCCGGATCTGCTTGTGACGGGCTACGCCGGGCTGTTGTTCTTTCACAACCAGGGGGACGGGACGTTTCGCGAATGTGCCCACGAGATTGGGCTGACGGACGATCGTTGGAGCACGAGCGCTGGCTGGGGTGATCTGAATGGCGACGGTCATTTGGATGTCTATGTGGCTCATTACCTCAAATGGAACTGGGAAGCTCACCGCACATGCCCCGGTCCGTCACCGAAATTACCGGAGGTGTGCTCCCCCAAGGTCTTCGACAGCGAGCGGCATTTCGTGTTCTTGAATCAAGCGGACGGGACTTTCCGGGAGGTCTCGACCGACCTCGGTCTCCGACCGAACGGCAAAGGGTTGGGTGTTGTTCTGGGCGACGTCGATCTGGATGGCGACGTGGACGTCTACGTCAGCAACGACACGACGGAGAATTTCTTGTATGTGAATGATGGTCGCGGACATCTTGCGGAGGTGGGCGGGCCAGCGGGCGTTGATGTCGATGATCATGGGGTCATGAACGGCAGCATGGGCGTTGACTTGGGGGACTTCGACAACGACGGACGCCCTGACATTTGGGTGTCGAACTATCTCTGGGAATCGTTCGCGCTGTATCACAATTTGGGACAGCAGCAGTTTCAGCATCGCAGCCAAGCCTTGGGCATCGCCGCGATCGGAGGACTGAACGTCGGCTGGGGAACCGGTTTTGCCGACCTCGATCGCGACGGCGATGAAGACCTGATCGCCGCGACCGGGCATGTCCTCTTTCATTCGCCGCCGGAGCGTCAGGTGCCGATCGTGTTGCAAAACAACGCCGGCCGGCGTTTCGCGCGAGTGGAGTTTCCTTCCCATACCTATTTGGGGCAGCCGCATCATGGTCGAGGTTTAGCGCTGGCGGATTACGACAACGACGGCGATCTGGATTTCGCCGTCTCGCACAACAATGGACCGGCTAGTCTGATCCGTAATGACATCGCCAGCACGGGGTCGTGGTTGCGGGTCCGTCTGATTGGCCGGACAAGCAATCGCGACGCCATCGGAGCGTGGTTGGTTCTTCAAACGTCAGCCGGATCGCAATTGCGGATGATCAAAGGAGGGGGCAGTTATCTGTCACACTCAGACCGTCGTCCGTTCTGGGGATTCCCTGCTACCGAGCATATTGTGCGTCTGGAAATTCACTGGCCTTCTGGACGCCAGCAAGACTTGGCGATGCCTCAAAAAAATCAGACTCTCATCGTGATTGAACCGTAAGACGAAACGACCGCTGTTGACGCTCGCGGAAGAGGTGCAGTTTCTGTGGGTGAGTGAAACATACTGGTGAGCAATTCCCGTCACCGATAAACTTCGGACGTGAAGCATTCCTGGCCGATTCTCAACTGGTAAACCACAGCATGAGCAGCGTGGCTCTCGAACTCGATCAAACATTGCGTCAGCTCGATTCCGACACGGCAGCCTTGTTGGAACGAGCCGTGCGTGATGCTCTCGCGTTGGCCGAACGTCGCTCGACACGGCACGTCGAGCCGCTGGATCGACTCGGATACCCAGTGGGGTATTTCGAGGCGACTGCGGGGAGCTTTGCCGATGAACCGCTGGACTCACCTGACGACCTCCCCCTGACGACGCGCGAGCCGTGGTGATGCGCTACCTACTGGATACCAACGCCTGGATTCATTACCTCACAAATGCTGCTTCGCCTGTTGCGTCGCGATTGCGACAAACTCCTGCAATTGAGATTGCCGTGTGTTCCATCGTGTGGGCTGAGTTGTTGCACGGTGCGAGGAAATACGAACACCGTGAGGAACGCCAAGCTCGAGTTGAACAGACATTGGCACCGTACCAATCTTTGCCGTTTGATGACGCTGCGGCGCGGCGGTACGCCGATATTCGCGACGATTTGGAAACGCGTGGAGAAGTGATTGGATCGAACGACCTGTTGATTGCTGCGATCGCGCTGAGTCACGGATTGGTTCTGGTCACCAACGACGGTGGATTTGATCGTGTTACGGGGTTACGAACGGAAGATTGGTCAGTCGCTTAACTTCGGAAAGCCGAGTCGCATGAGTTAATCGGCCGATCGCTCGCTGGGACGGTCACGGCCATGCGACAGTTCTGCGGGCACTTTATGCAAACGGTTTGGCGTCTGAAGATGGGATTAGTCGTTTTGATCCTGGGGTGCGTTGTTGTCTTTGCTGTGCTTCTCTGGTCGAGAAAGCAACCAAGCCGCCAGCAGTTCGATCAAGTCGCTGAAACCGAACCGGTGGTGAAACAGGACGCAACTGATATTCGACGCGAGGTCATGCGCGAACGGCGGCGCAAAACTCCGCGCTCTGTCGAATTGCCCAAGCTGAAGTTTTGGTGGGATGGGATTCCTCAGAATATCCGCCAGATCAGTTCCGAGACCGGCCCCGAAAGCAACATCCACCCGGACGATTACTCCGGGCCGCAGTCGTGCCAGAAGTGTCACCCGAAGAATTACGACCAATGGTCGCAGCACCCGCATCGCCGGATGAATGCGCTCGCCACTGAGGAAAACGTGCTCGGCGATTTCTCCGGCTCAAAACGGATTGAGTACCTCGGCGGAGTCGCGACGTTTTTTCGGGACGCCGACGGCGGCTATCGAATGCAATTGGTCCGCGACGATCAATCGCTGCTCTACGATGTTCGACAAACGATCGGCTCACGATTTTTTCAGTACTACATCGGCCGACTCCTGCAAGGGGCGGAGTCGCCGGAGTACCCGTTGCGTCACATCAACCATGTGCTCCCGTTTGGTTATTGGTTGGATCAAGCGGCCTGGGTTCCCGTCGTCCATGTGGGCCACGAATTGCCTGACGGCCAACGCGACGATCCCTTTCAGTTGCCGGCAAAGCCGCAACCGGGAGTCAACTTCACGCCGTATGCTTCAAACTGCAACATGTGCCACACCACGTTTCCGTTGGCGGACGACTTCACTCGCAAACCGCAGCAGATCGCCAAGCACACTCCGGTGGGATTGCACTGGCACTTGTCGGCCTATCTGCAACACGTGCATCCGGAGGTTTGGGGCGCGCTGGGTGATCCACTGGATGTCTCCGATCGGCAGATGATGAAACTGCCTGAAGTCCTCATGGACTATGAAGCGGACGAACATGCCGTGACTCTGGGGATCAGTTGCGAAGCGTGCCATCTGGGTGCCAAGCGTCATGCGGCGGGCCAGCAGCTCAAACCGGAATTCCATCCGCGCAGCCCGCACTTGCTCGTGGAAACCAAGAGCTTGAAAAACAAAACCGGTCGCACACACCAAAACGTCAACTGGGCGTGTGCCCGCTGTCACGTCGGTGAGCGTCCTCAGTTTGCCGGAGGCATGGCGACCTGGAACTCTGTGGAATACTCGGACGCGATGCTGGGGAGTTGCTACTCGGAGTTGAAATGCATCGACTGTCATGCCCCGCACCAAGCAACGGGAACTTCCTGGCCGCGAACGCCCCAGCAAGACGATGCGAGCTGCATCCGCTGCCACAGCAAATTCAAAGACTCTCAGGCGGTCGTCGGACACACGCATCACCCGGTGGAATCTCCGGGTTCGCGCTGCCTGAACTGCCACATGCCCCGCATCAATGAGGGGCTACAAACGGTGGTCCGAACACACACGATCTTTTCTCCGACCAACGCCGCGATGCTGGAAGCCAATCATCCGAACGCCTGCAATCAATGTCATCTCGACAAGCCGATCGACTGGACCTTGAAGTCCTTGAAGGACTGGTACGGTAAAAGTTATTCGGAGCAGAAACTTTCCAAAGCCTATCCGCAGCGCGATCAACCGGTGGCCTCCGGTTGGCTGAAGAGCAAAAACGAAGCGGTGCGACTGGTGGCTGCGGACGCCGTCTTGCGAGCGAAAGACCCAGCGTTTCTGCCTGAATTGATCGGCATGTTGGATGATCCCTTCTTGATCAACCGGCAGTTCACTCAGCGGGGACTGGAAGAGATGCAAAACATTCGCCTGGAGAAATTCGGCTATCGCTTTTTTATGTCGCCTCAGGAACGAGGCGACGCGCTGCATGAACTGCGCAACGCACTCCTGAATAAGTCGCGCTAGCTTGGATTATTCACCACGGATCACACGGAGTTCACGGATGATTCGGGGATGAAGAAAGTTACGCCGAGAATTCGCCGTCAGTAGTTTTGACAGTCTGTTTTGCTGTCGCGCAATCAAGATCCAGATTACTCCGTGACATCCGCGTGATCCGTGGTTTCTTCTTGAATAATTTGGGCGAGCGTCTTGCCGCTCACAACTCATGATTCAGGTTCTAATGCGGCACTAGTCGCAAAAACTGTTTCTGTGCGGATTTCAAGACGAATTGATGGACTTCCAACTTTGGCCTGGGCAAAATTAGACCGTCAACGTTCTTGAGATTGACAGTCACCATGCTTGGTGCCGCGTGGTGGAAATCATTTGCGATTCCGTGAATCGGAAGTACCTCGGCACCCGTGAGGTTGCTGCCGCAGGATTGGCATTGCTCGCCAGAATCGCTGCTGGCCTCGGAAGGATCAATCGTGCCGCCCCGCGCGGATCCATGCACACATTTCTGAATTGACCCCAAGGAGATTTCAATCATGTTACTGACCCGTTGGCTGAACGCTGTGGCGACTCGTATTCCGCAACGCAGGACTCGGACTTCCGCACGCTCGCGGCGCGGGGTTCGACAGAGCCTTCTGCAAACACCCTCGTTCTTGCGGTGCGTCGGAGCCAGCTTGGAATCACTCGAAGACCGGGCGCTGTTGTCCTCGATTATGGTCACGGGACTCGGTGACACGGAGGCTGACGATGGGGTCACGACACTGCGTGAAGCGCTCGCTGCGGCGAATGACGAAGTTGCGAATTTCGGAGCTGACATCATCACGTTTGATCTGTCGCTGACCTCTGGCGGCGCTGCCACGATCACGCTCGGCGGAACGGCACTCACGATCTCATCCGACCTGACGATTACCGGCCCAGGGGCGAATTTGCTAACGATCAACGGCAACGCTGCGTCGCAGATCTTCGTGGTCTCCGATAGCGACTTCTTCAGCACTCCGAAGAACGTCTTGATCAGCGACCTGACGCTCACCAACGGCAACGCGTCCGCGCAGGATGGCGGTGCGATCGCCAATGCCGAGAACCTCACGGTCGCGAACAGCACGATCACTGGCAACTCGGCCGACAACAATGGCGGCGGCATCGGCAGTAGCGGCACGCTGACGGTGATGCAGAGCACGATCAGCGGCAACTCGGCGGGCTACTCAGGCGGGGGAATTGGAAACGGCTATTTCGGCACGGCGACAGTGACGTTGAGCACACTCAGCGGCAACTCGGCGGGCTTTTCGGGTGGCGGAGTCGGCAGCTTCGGCACGCTCACGATCAGCCACAGCACGATCACACGGAATGTGGTCGGTTTCGACGGTGGCGGCATTGGCCTGGGTTACAGCAACGACGCTCCGGTGTTGCTGACGAACTCGATCGTGGCGGGGAACATGGTGGGGAATCGTGCCAGCGATATCACCGATTTCTCCGGCAATCGCTTGGACACGGATCATTCGACGAACAATTTAATCGGTGACGCAGACTCGTCTGGCGGGCTCGTTGACAAGTTGGATGACCCAACGCACGGCAATATCGTCGGCATTGATGGCGCGGGCACGCTCCCCATTTTTGACGTGTTGTTTCCGTTCTTGGTCGATAACGGCGGGCTGACATTGACGCATCCGTTGATGCCGGGCAGCCCAGCTTTGGAGGCGGGTGGGGCGTTGACGACGCTCGAGAACGCTGTCACCGACAGCGAGTCCGAGACCTCGATCAGCGTGGTTGATGCGGCACCGATCGCGGTGGGAGCGCTGATTCAGATTGATGCGGAAATCCTGTTCGTCAGTGCCAAGTCCAACAACACGCTCACGGTCGTTCGCGGACAGAATGGGACGACGGCGGTTGCACACTCGGCGAGCGCCGACATTCAATTTGCGTTTGACCAGCGAGGGAGTGATTTCCCTCGTGTTCTGAACACGACAGTTGATATCGGTGCCGTCGAAGGGGGGGCTGTGGGGCAGCCCTTTGTCGGCGTTCTGTTGTTGTCCCCTACGTTCGTCCGAGAAGGCCAGGATCCTGAAGAGGGGGAGAATCTGGTCTTTCGGTTCGTGCGATCCGACAAGGGCGTCGCGCTGACCGCGACCTTCGACGTTTCCGGGACTGCGACTTTGACTGACGACTACGTGGTCGCGGGCGCGGATTCCTTCACGAGTACCACCGGAACCGTGACGTTCGCCGCTGGATCGGCCACCGCCGAGGTCACCGTCAATCCGGTCGCCGATTTGGTGCTGGAATACGATGAGACTGTTGGAGTCACGTTGACGAGCGGCGGCAGTTATCAACTGACGACGGCCATCACGACCACGGGAACCATCGGCCTTGATGAGATCAACGGGGCGGTCGTGGTGGATACCTTGGTGGACGAGGATGACGCCAACTTCGAGGCCGGCGATCTGTCACTGCGGGAAGCGCTGCGATTGGCTCAGGCGCGTTATGGATCGGGCGAGGTGGAGTTTGCCGCATCGCTGTTTTCGGGCGGCATGGGCGTCATCTCGCTGACACTCGGTGAGATGCTGATCACCGGAGAATTAGAATTGGTCGGCCCCGGCGCTGACTTGTTGACCATCGACGCCCACGGGGCTTCGCGGATTTTCTACGTGAACGGTGTGGAGGGCGAAGGGGAATTTGGGTTTTCCGGACTGACCCTGACCGGCGGGTACGCGGAGGATGGCGGAGCGATTTTCAACGATCTGGGACATGTGGAGATTTCGGACAGCGTGCTGACCGGCAACGAAGCCAGCCACCGTGGCGGGGCGATTTTCACGCGCGGACAGGGTTTTCGAGGAGGTGAGGGAGGTGGACCGTCCACGTTGATCGTCACCGACACTTTGATTCAGAACAATTCGGCGGTGCATGGCGGCGGCATCTACAGCGACCATGATCGAGTCACCCTCGAAGAGGACAGCGAGGTCTTCCACAACACGGCCAGTGGCAATGGCGGCGGCATCTATCTCGATGGGAATCAACTCACGATCGAAAGCAGTACGGTCGCGGACAACACTGCTCGCAATGGCGGCGGCATCTACATCATTTCGAGCGACGGCCGCGGAGCGGTGTTGAGTCTTAATCCTGGCAGCGTAGTCCGCGACAACCGCGCTATGGCCCTACCCGGCGAATCCGCGAAGGGTGGTGGAATCTTCAGTCAAGCTCAGACCGTTTATCTGTTTGAAAGCACGATCCGCGGCAACCAGGCGATTGGCGGCGCTACCACCGATGGATCGGACGCGGGCTTCGCCTGGGGCGGCGGGATTTATCAGGGGGTGTCCGAGTCCGGTTATTTTTCCATGAATTCCAGCGTCATTTCGGAGAATGAAGCCACGGGCGGCCATTCCACGGGCGAAGGGAGCGGCGATGGCTACGGCGGCGGCGGCGATGGCTACGGCGGCGGCCTCTACACGGACAGTTACCTGACAGCCTTTGACAGCACGTTCTCCGACAATCTCGCCACCGGCGGCAATGGAACAGCACCGGGTGAGGCCGAAGGGGGCGGCATTTGGACCAGCGGTTACTTCCTCCTGGGACAAGGCACGCTGAGTGGTAATCAGGCGACGGGTGGCGACAACACGGACGAAGAAGGTGCTGGCGGTGAGGGCACTGGCGGCGGTCTCTACACCACTTCTTCCGCCGAGATCGCCATCAGTACGGTCTCGGGCAACAGTGCGAGCGGTGGCTTGGGCACAACAATCGGTGCAGGCAACGGCGGCGGCATTTGGAACAGCGGCGAGCTCGATTTGACCCAAAGTACGTTGAGCGGCAATCGGGCCAGTCACGCGGGTGGCGGCCTGTACAACAGCGGTGGTTCGTATTCATCGATCTCCGCTTCGACCATCACGGTCAACGTGGCTGACTCGGACGACGACGGGATGGGAACTGGCGGCGGTGTGTGGCATCGCACCGATTCCGTCATCGTTGTGGTTGGTGGATCTGAGTTTGAAAATTTCGGCAGCCTCACCCCCTTCAGCAGCATCATCGCCGGCAATTTCCAAGGGACGGTCTTTGACGAGGCTCATCGCCATGACTTCGTTCACGACGGCGTCCTGGTGACGTCCCTGCCGGACAACTTCATTGGGGGCGATCCGGAATTGGGGCCCTTGCAGAACAACGGCGGGATCACGGAGACCCACGAACCGCTCGCCGGCAGTCCCGTGATCGACCCCGTTGACAACCACAGCATCTTTAACTTCAGTTCCGACCAACGTGGCCGAGAACGCTTCGTGGGGATGTACCAGGACTATGGCTCGGTCGAAGTCCAGCAATTGCAGGACTACGGCGACGCGCCGCTGTTCTATGGGACCGTGTCGTTCGGGGCCGCCCGACATAACGTCAATTCGGGAGACAACAGCCTGCGTTTAGGCGCGTTGATCGATCTGGAATTTGAAGGTCAGCCCAACGCCCAGGCTCTCGGAGACGACCAGGATCTGGATGAACTGAATTTTGATGACGAAGACGGCTTGTTTCACAACGGCCTTCCCGGTTTCAACTCCACGTTCCTCGTGGGTTCGACGGTGACAATCACCGTGAATGCGACCAACGTGGACGACCTGCCGGCAGGTGATCACGCCTATTTGAATGCGTGGATCGACCTCAACGGCAACGGATATTTCGACGACTTCAGCGAGCGGATCAACTTCCACGAAAGCGTTTTTGACGCAGACTTGGGCTATGCGGTCGTCGCGTTGAATGAAGGAGACAACGTGCTCACCTTCACGATCTCCCAATTCTCCGGCAGCACTCCGCAGACTTACGCGCGCTTCCGGCTCAGCACGCAGCCCAACTTGTCATCGACTGGCGGGGCACCCAACGGCGAAGTCGAAGATTACGTCATCAACATCGCCTCCTACGATTTCGGCGATGCGCCGGACTCCTATGGAACGCTGCTGGATTCAAACCCCGAGGACGGGCTGCCGGACCCGACGCCTGGCGCACATCACCTGCGCATCGGGCCGAGCCTCAACTTCAGCGACGACGAGCTCAACGGCCAGCCGAACAGTGGCATCAATCCCGGGACGGGTGATGACGACAACCCGCAGTTCGGATTCGACGATGAGAACGGCGTGTTCTTCGGCTCGTTTGTCCAGAACGCTGCCGCCGTGGTCTATGTCGCTCCAACGGCGAGCGGGTATCTCAATGCTTGGTTTGATTTCGGTCACGACGGTTCGTTCGACCAACCCGGCGATCAGATTTTCAACGACCTGTTTGTCTCTCCCAACAACTTCAATCTGCTCACCTTCGCGGTGCCTGATCTGGGATTGTCCGAGGGCCAGAGCTTCGTGACGTTCGCCCGCTTCCGCATTGCGGCGAACGCCAACCACGTCAACAGCCCCTATGGATTCGCTGCCAGTGGTGAGGTGGAGGATTATGGATTCATCGTGGAACAACCGCTGCTGCCTGACAGGCAAGAAGGCGAAACATTCATCTTCAACGTCTTGCCAGGTCGTCGCCGCGGCGATCCGGCGCTCGCCATTGGCTACGACTATGTGATCACGGATGAGGTCGGTGACGGATTTGGTCGGATCACCGAACTCAAGCTGCCGACGCTCGCGGTGGGCGATAACAAATACTCGTTGCACTTGCCGGATGGGCTGGGCGGCTTCGAGTCCGCGCCTGCGGCCATCTTGGACGCTGGCGTCAACTACGACCTGGAAACTAATTTCGACAACGGCATGGGCGGAACATTCACGGGCGTTATCGGCGGCTTTGCCAGCATTCGCATCCTAGGGATCGAAGCGGCGGCGATGCTCGACGTTGAGGATGACTTGGCGTTTGTGTTCGATTTTGAAATCTCCGGCACCGCCAACGTCACCTACGACATTGAAATGACCGGCATCCCGGAGCGGGTGTATGTCGATAACGCCGGTGATCTGAGCATCACGGCCGGCTTCGCGGGGGACTTCCAAATCACGACCGATCAAGGCGTGATGGGAACCCTCGACGCGAACGACATCGTGACCTGGTTCGGCAGCCCCGGCACGGCCGACGATGAGACCGACTTGCGATTCGGAGCGACCGCCTTCGCCACGGTGCAAAGTGCGCTCAACGCGGTCGCCGACAACGACTACTCGCAACTGACCGCGACGACGGGCACCGTCATTCAAATCGCGCCGGGTACGTTCATCGAAAACCTGCTCATCAGCAGTGGAGCCACGCTGGCAGGTGCGGGCGCTGATGCCACTTTCCTGGACGGCGACGGCGGCAACCGCGTGTTGCATGTGGCAGCAGGAGCGAACGTGTCGATCTCCAACGTCACCATCCAGAATGGTGCGGCTGGATTCGGAGCCGGTGTGTGGAACGAAGGCACGCTGACGATCGTGAACAGCACGCTCGCCAACAACTTCGCCACCGGCTTCAACGGCGGCGGCCTCAATCCCAGTACCGGTGAAGGGGGCGGTGGTGGCAGCGCCGGCTTGGGTGGTGCGATCTTCAATGACGGCATGTTGACGATTCGCAATAGCACGATCAGCGGCAACGTCGCCAGAGGTGGTAACGGCGGATTCGGCGGACTCAGTGGCACGGGTGCTGGCGGCGGTGGACTGGATGGCGCGGGCGGAGTGCCGACGGCCGGAGCGAACGGCGGCGGTGTCGGTGGTACGGGTGGCAACAGCGGAGCCAACGGCGGCTTTGGCGGCGGTGGTGGAGGTGGTAGCTATGGCGGCGCGAATCCCGGCGCAGGTGGCAACGGCGGATTTGGTGGTGGCGGCGGAGGTGGTGCTGGTCTGGCCTATATCTCTGATAGCCGCGGCTTCGCTGGCTTCGGAGGTGGTAATGGTGGCGATGGTGGCGATAGCCAAGGCGGTGCAGGTGGAGGTGGTGGTGCGGGCATGGGCGGTGCGATCTTCAATCGCGGCGGCACGATCACACTGAGCAACATCACGATCTCCGGCAACACGGCGGCAGGCGGTCTGCGTGGCGAACTCGCGGCCAGTGCGTTTGGACAACCGGGTGTCGCTGGGTCCGGGTTTGGCGGCGGATTGTTCAATCTCAATGGCACCGTCAATGTGATCTCCGGCACATTCTCAGACAACGTGGCGACCAATGGTGGCGCGGCTGCCGGGACTGGAGCGGGCGGAGGCATTTTCAACTTGGCGCATGAGACCGCCACGGCCTCCGGCATTACGGCGGCTGCGGCCACGTTGACCCTGCAAAATACGATCGTCGCTAACTCGGTGGCGACCAGCGATGTGGCGAACGAACAGCGTGCCGGGGCGAGTACCTCGACCGTGATCGCGTCCGATTTCAACATCGTGGAAACGGTGATCGTCAACACGGATGGCATCGTGACCAGCACTGGTGTGCTACTGGTCGATCCCAATCTCGGCAGCCTCACCGACAACGGCGGCCCGACAAAGACGCATGCGCTTCTGCCAGGTAGCCCGGCCATCGACCAAGGAAAGGCGTTCGGTCTCACTACGGACCAACGCGGGACGGCTCGCCCCTTTGACACGGAGGGGATCGATACGATGAGCGGCGGCGATAGCAGTGATATCGGGACCTTCGAGCTGACCCCCATCGACTACGGCGATGCGCCGTCGCCGTATCCCACGCTCATTGCCAACGACGGTGCCAGCCACTCGGCGGGCGGGCCACGGCTGGGTGCGACGATCGACTTTGAGGCCAACGGTCAGCCGAACACCGACGCCACCGGCGACGGAGCCGACGAGGACGGCCTCTCGTTAGTGTCGCCGTTGCTCACCGCGACCGTGAACACGACGGCTAGCGTCGTGGTCAATGTGCAACTTGCAGTCGGCAAGCTCGATGCTTGGATCGACTTCAATCAGGACGGCGATTGGTTGGACGACGGCGAACAAATCGCCGCCAGCCAGTCGGTCGTGGTGGGGGACAACCTGCTCAACTTCACCGTTCCCGCCGGAGCGCTGGTGGGCACGACCTTTGCGCGAGTGCGTCTCAGCACGGCTGGTGGACTGGCCCCGACTGGCCCGGCCTCCGATGGCGAAGTCGAGGATTACCAAGTCAGTCTGTCGAGCGCCACCGGGGCCGACGTGGTCATCGACCTGCCTGCGGGCAGCGGCACGATCGAAGTGCTGGCCGAGGGAGGCAACCTCGTCATTCGCCGCGATGGCGTGGTGCTGTCACGCACGCCCGGCGGTGCCATCAACTCTCTGACACTGAACGGCACTGACTCCGGCAACGACACCTTCGTCATCGACTTCAGCACCGGCAATCCGATCCCTGTCGGCGGCCTCTCGGTCCACGGTGGCATGGGAGGAGACGATTCCTTGCAACTCTTGGGCGGCAGCTTTGACACCCTGACCCACACGTTCGCCAATGTCAGCGACGGGATGATTTCACTGGATGACTCGTTCGACGTCTTGCAAGTTTCCTACACGGGCCTGGAACCGGTGCTGATGAATGTTGGCAGCGTGACAGACCTCGTTTTCCTGTTGCCCGCTGGAACGAATTCCGGCGTGGAAGTCGGTGACGATCTGGACGGAGTCCTCAACACGTCTGAGATTCGTGGCTCGACGTTTGAGGACACGACCTTCACGAATCCGACCAATAGCCTGACGATCAACTTGGGCGACGACGGCGACACGATCACTGTGTTGGAGATGGACATCGGGTTTGATCCGGCGGGAACGACTCCGTTTGTGATCAACGGCGGCTTGGAGGCCGACACGTTGATCGTGGATATCAGCGAATCTTTGCCCGCCAGTGTGGCCTACGACGGCGGCGACGGCAGCGATAGTCTCGAAGTCATCGGCGGTTCCTTGAGCACTCTGGTCTACAACGCCACCGGTGCCGGAGCGGGCAATCTGCGACTCGACGGCAGTTCGACGATCACGTTCACCGGGTTGGAACCGGTCACCATCACTTCGGACTTGGAGACGGTCACGATCAATATTGATCCCAGCGACAATGTGGGCGGCGACAATACGGCCACGGTCTCGGACGCGGGGGTGGGCGATCTGACAGTCACGCTGAATGCGCCCTTCGAGAGTCTGACCTTCAGCACGCCCAGTGTCGCGCTCATCATCAACGGCGACAGCAGTGACAGCGATACGGTGACTTGGAACGCCACGCAAAGTCTCGGATCGTTGAGCATCACCGCCGATGCGATCCACCTCAACAGCGGCAGTATCAGCACCACGGGCAACCAGACCTACGACGGCCCGGTGACCTTGGGGGCGGATACAACCTTGGTGGGTCACGATGTGGCGTTTGCATCGACAGTGGACTCCGAGTTGCCGATCACCCTCGGCACTACGGAATTGACCTCTAACGACGGCGACGAGTTGTCTAGTGCGTTATTTGGTCCCTTCTCTGAGGTTGGGCGTCTAAGCGTTTCAGGGTTTGGGTACGGTCATTCTCACGGCGGGTTTCTCACCATTGCCGTGGAACTCCATGACCCAACGAACGACTCCTGGACCACGGTGTTTTCGTCAACGCTTGATAACGAGAGTGAATTCGATTTTGACGGATTCAATCTCTCGTTCGCAGCCCAGACCGTGGATCAACTGCGACTCACGTCCGATCCAGGGCAAGGCTCTACATTCCATGAGTTTGGCGGGACTGTGTTCACGCTCTTGAGTCCCTCACGAAACTTGACCGTGAACACGACTGGACTGGGAACGGCCACGTTTCAGGGCGAGGTCGGCGGCGTCACGCCGCTGAGCAGTGTCACAACGAACGCGGATGGCGAGACCCGCATCGGTGCGGACATCACGACTGGCGGCGGGACGATGACGTTTCATGATCCCGTCGTGCTCACAGCCGACATGCCATTGACCGACAGCGGCTCGACCGGCATCAGTTTCAACAACACCGTCGATAGCGACGGCACGCCGCGCGACTTGACGGTCGTCACCACCAACGTGGGATCGGCAATTCGGTTCGACGACGACATCGGCAGCCTCAGTGCTTTGGACATCGTGACGGTCGATAACGCCGGTCCCGGCAGCATTGCCGGGGTGCTGGCTGGGGTTGGCACACAACTGGTCAAAGAGGGTGTCGGGACGCTGATCCTGTCCAACACGAATACCTACACCGGCACGACGACGATCAACGCCGGCATCCTGTCGGTGACCGGGTTCATTTCCGACGGGACGGCGGGAACCGATGTGACCGTCAACGACGGCGGCACGCTGGGCGGCACGGGCACGATCCTCGGTACGGTCAGCGTGGCGAGCGGCGGCACGGTCGCTCCCGGCACCAGCCCCGGTGTCTTGCACACTGGCAGCATCAACTTCGCCAGCGGCGCGATCTTGGCGGTCGAGATCAACGAGCTCCTCGGTTCAGGCGGCACGGACGGCGGCCATGATCAACTCGATGTGACTGGCACTGTCGAACTGGGCGGTGCGACCTTGAGCTTGAGCGGCACCTACACCCCCGCAACGACGGACACCTTCAGCATCATCCAGTCCACGGGGAGCGTCACGGGCACGTTCAGCGCCACGACATTCCTGCTCAACCTCCAGCCGCTGGAAGCCACCTACTCCACAATGACTCCCGGCAGCGTGGTTCTTTCGTTTGACGCGACGCCGACCATCGACGCGGGTGACGGCGACAACGAGATCGAAGTCCGCCAGGAGTCCAACGGCCACATCCAGGTGCTGATCGACGACGCCATCGTGCTCGATACCCTGCTGACCAACCTGGAGGGCCTGACCATCAACGGTCAGGGCGGCAACGACACACTGCAAGTGAATTACGGCTATGAAGGCTTCTTTGACCTGCCGATCACCTTTAACGGCGGCGACCAAACCGGCTTGCCCGGTGACCGGCTGGTGCTCATTGGCCCTCAAAGCGATTCGTTCACGGCGATCACACACACGTTCAACAGCGCCCACGACGGCTCGGTGGACATCGACGGCACGCTCATCAGTTACACCGGTCTGGAGCCGATCGAAGACACCCTACTCGCCGTGAACCGCCTCTTCACGTTCACGGGCGGTGGCGAAACGGTCACGCTGAGTGACGACGGCAGTTCCAACAATTCGTATTCGCTCATCAGTTCCACGCTGGGCGAAGTGGTCACGTTCTTCAATCCCGTGGGTTCGCTGACGATCAATCTGACCAACGGCCTGGACATGCTCAACGTGGAAGGACTCGATCCACAGAAACAATCGGGCCCAGCCTTCAGCGGCGATCTGACCATCAACGGCGACGGCGGCGACACGGTGAACTTCACCACCGCCACGGTCAATCTCGGCAGCGGGAACGCCCACATCGGCACGACCAGCGGCAAGCCGCTCGCGGAGATCAACTTCAACGGCGGCAGTCTGCAAACGACCGGCGATGTCTCGCTGGCCGCAACGGGAGAGATCAACACGGACGGCGCGGGGCTCGATGTGCGGGCCACGAATCTGACCGCCACCGCCGGGACGGGCATTACGCTCGATACCCGAGTGACGAACCTCGAAGCCAGCGGCGGCAGCGGCGGCGTGGACATCGAAGACCGCGATGGCTTGGTCATTGGCATTGATGGCATGAACTCGCTGGTCGGCGTTTCCGCCACGGGCGGGGAGATCGTGATCACGGCCAATGGCTCGCTGACCATCGATGAGGCGGTCGTCAACTCTGGCGGCGGTCACGTGACATTGACCGCGGCACCAGCCTCGCCGGTTGTGGGTGGCTCGGATTTGCTCAACCAAGCCGAGTTGGACCAGCTTGCGACGTGGTTGAATGAAGGGCCGCTGACGCTCACGAACGTGTTCACGAAGACCGCCGGTTCCACGTCCGTCGATTTCCATAACGCAGTCGATGGGATCGGTCGCACGTTTTCCGTCATCGAAGTCTTGGCCACTCAAGGGAACGCTCAGCAGATTATCGGCGGTTACAATCCCCAAAGTTGGAGTTCGATTGGCGCTTACAACATTGTGCCGAACGACGCAGACCGGACGGCGTTCCTCTTCAACCTGAGCACGTTAGTCACACAACTCGAAAAACTTAGTTCCGTGGACGGTAACGTCGGCCAATATCAGACCTTAAACGCCGCCAACTACGGCCCCACCTTTGGCTACGGATGGGATCTGTATGTCGGGTCCGATCTTTTGAGCGGGTTCGCCTTTCAGTACTCCTACGGCACGGGCTTTGATGCGAACATCCTCGGAATCCCACAATACTCCCAGCTCGACTATGGTGCGTTGGAAGTCTTTACCATTGCCAACGGCGCGACCGTCGTGGAAAGCGATCTGACGCTGAATGCAGATGTCACAGCCTCCAGTGGTGACGGCGATATCACCCTGAATAGCTCGGAAGACATCCTGCAAAATTCGGGCAACGTGTCCGCAGTTGGCGAAGGCATGGTGGATTACCACGCTTCGACGGGGACGACCGATGGCGTGATCACGATGGCCGATGGCACGCAGGCCACGGCGGAGGACGGCAACGTCACGATGACCGCTCAGGGCCACATCACCGTGGCCTCGATCTCCACGGGCGGCAAAGTCACGCTGACCACGGACGCCAGTGGCTCAGGCGGTATCGTTTCGGGAACCGCGATGACCGACGTCACCGCCGACTTACTGACCATCACAGCCGGCTCGGCAGGCATCGGTGTGGACGGCAATCCGCTGACGATGAGCGTCAATTCCCTGGCTGCTAACACCGCGACCGGAAACGGCCACCAGTTCTTGAGCGAGGCCGATTTTCTGACGATCACGACCGCTGGCCTCGACGCCGGGACCGGGACGATCGAACTCGACAGCGGTGAGTTCGACCTGGGTGCTGCGGGCGTGATCGGCGACGATTCGGATGTGACGATCAACGCGCCGGCGGAACTCTACTTGAATGGTTTCAGCGAGACGTTTGACGCGCTGGCGGGTGATGGCACGGTCGAGAATGGCACGGTCAGCGCGGTCACGCTGACGCTCGGCTACAACGACGGTAGCGGTACGTTCTCCGGCACGATCGAGGACGGCAGCAGCCCAGTCTCGCTGACCAAAATCGGCAGCGGCACACAGACGCTTTCCGGCACCAACAGCTACACCGGCTTAACCACAGTCAGCGCCGGCACATTGGCGGTTAGCGGCGGCAGCGCTATCGGCGACAGCAGCGATGTCACGGTCGATACCGACGCGACGTTTGATCTGCTGACCAGCGAGACGATCGGTGCCCTCAACGGCGACGGCACCGTCTCCGACCCGCCGAGTACCGTCACGCTGACCGTAACCGGCGGTGGAAGTTTCAGCGGCGAACTCATCGACGGCAGCGGCAAACTGGCGCTGACGGTCGATGGGGCCGGCCAAACGCTGACGCTCAGTGGAGTCAACACCTACACCGGCATGACAACGATCGACGCCGGCACGCTGCTGGTGAATGCGTCCGGTTCGTTGGCAGCCGATAGCGCGGTGACCGTCAACGACGGCGGCACTCTGGGCGGCAATGGCACGATCAACGGCACGGTCAACGTGGCGAGCGGCGGCACAGTCGCTCCCGGAACGAGTCCCGGCGTTTTGGATTCGGGCTCTGTCAGTTTCCTGGCCGGTTCAATCTTCACCGTGGAAATTGGGGGCAACTCAGCCGGCAGCGGAGCCGGTTTCCACGACCAGCTCAATGTCACCGGCTCGGTGACCATCAACGGAGCCACCTTGAACCTCGCCGCGTTCGATGCCGGACTCGGCCCGAATTACGTCCCGCAACCGAATGCTTTCTTCATCATCATCCAGAACGACGGTTCGTTGGATGCAGTCACGCTGACCAACCCACTCAAGGCTGGAATTGGCAGCGATCTTGCGCTCGGAACAAATCTGCCCGAAGGAGCCGTAATCAGCACCAACTTCTTGGGAAGCGGCTTGACCGCAGTGATCACGTACCAGGGCGGCGATGGAAATGATGTGGTCCTCGAAGTCGAAAAAGGCGTGGTCATGACCACGAACTCGCTCGTCGTTGGTGCCGATGCGGGTCACGAACCGCAAGTCCGGGTGCTGAATGCCAACGGCACCGAGCGGTTCAGCTTCTTGGCCTACGCCAACACGTTTCAAGGGGGCGTCCGCGTCGCGACCGGCGACGTGAACGGCGACGGAGTGGCCGACATCATTACCGGTGCCGGAGCGGGAGCCGGTCCTCACGTCAAAGTCTTCAGCGGTGACGACGGTTCGCTGTTGCAAAGTTTCTTTGCCTACAACCCGCAGTTCCTGGGCGGCGTCTTCGTCGCCTCCGGTGACATCAACGGCGATGGCCGTGACGACATCATCACGGGAACTGGCTCCGGTGCCGCCTCGCATGTGAAAGTCTTTAGCGGAGCCAACGGTGCCGAACTGAGAAGTTTCTTCGCGTATGGTCCGACCTTCCTCGGTGGCGTGCATGTCGCGGCGGGCGATGTGAACGGTGACGGGCTTGCAGACATCGTCACCGGAGCCGGCGCGGGTGGTGGTTCGCATGTCAAAGTGTTCGATGGGAATTCGTCGGCCACACTGCGCAGCTTCTTCGCGTACACCGGATTTCAAGGCGGCGTGTTTGTCGCTGCCGGTGATCTCAATGGCGACGGGCGGGCGGACATCGTAACCGGTGCCGATACCGGCGGAGCGTCTCACGTCAAAGTGTTCGATGGACAAACCGCGACGACGTTGCAGAGCTTCTTCGCCTTCGGACCGGCGTTCCAAGGGGGAGTTCGAGTCGCCGTGGGCGACGTTGATGGCGACCATGATCTCGACATTCTGGCCGGAGCCGGTGGGGGTTCGCACGTCAAAGCTTTTGACGGCTCGACTCTGAATGAAGTGAGCAGCTTCTTCGCGTTCTCAGGTGGCACTCCTCCGGGAGTGTTTGTCGCCGCAGTGTCACCTCCGACACAAAGACGGCTCAATCTGCCGGCTGGCGGTGGCACGTTTGAAGTCTTCAAGGACCGTGGTGACGTCGTCGTGCGTCGCGCGGGAGGTGCGGAGTTACTGCGAACTCCGCTGGATGGTCTGCATCAACTGCACCTCTTCGGCACGAATGCCGGGAACGACACACTCATCGTTGATCTCAGCCACGGATCGTTGCCGCTCGACATCGCGTTCAACGGCGGCGTGGGTGGGCATGACAGTTTGCGGATCACCGGCTTCGACGCTTCCAGCCTCGACGCTTATACCGCGAACTACTCGAACCGAAACGATGGTAATATCCAGCTCCGCAACGGTGCCGCCATTCTTTCCACCGTGAGTTTCACCGGCCTGGAGCCGATCAGCATCGACGGCACGCCGACCGCAGTGGTCTTCAATTTGCCGAACAGCTTCAACTCGGACGTGACACTGAGTGACATCGGCGGTGCAAACGGGGTGATGCGGCTGGCTGGTAGCACGTTTGAGACGACGGACTTCTCGGTCAAAGCCCTGACGTCAATCACTATCAATGGTAATGTCGGCAACGACCGAGTCACGATTCTAGGCCTCGACCAGATCCACAAGGGTGAGCTGATCATCGACGGCGGAACTGAAAACGACATCCTCGACGCCTCGCGTTCCCCACATGCCGTGACGCTCTTGGGAGGTGAGGGTAACGACAGTCTGATTGGCAGCGCCTTCAACGACTCTCTGGGTGGCGGTATCGGAAACGATAATCTCAAAGGGGGCGCTGGCGATGACAAGTTGACGGGCAATTCCGGCAACGACCGGCTCGACGGACAAGCTGGAAAAGACTGTTTCGTAGAATCGGTGACCGGCAATGCGAAGATGACCGCCACGAGGCTCATTGCGAACAACATTGGCGCGGACGTGCTCGTCAGCGTCGAGTGCGTGGAGATTTTCGGGGACTCCGGAAACAACCTCTTGGACGCATCGCTCTACAAGGGCTCAGTCACACTGCATGGCATGAAAGGGGACGACACGCTGCTGGGAGGTTCGGCCGCAGATGTTCTTGATGGTGGCGAGGGTGTCGATCAGGTCACACAGTCCTCTACGAAAACTCAAACGTTGACCGATCTGCTGCTCACGGGGAATGGCTCAGACACGCTCATGTCGATCGAGCGTGCCAACCTGACGGCAAAATCGGCCTTGGGAAATACGCTCGATGCCAGCCTGTTTCATGGCTTGGTGACGCTGACTGGAGGGGATGGCCCCGATCGTTTGCTGTCCAGCATCATGGGCGGAAAGATCATTGGCGGTGCCGGCAAGGACACCATCATTGGTGGCGATGGCAACGACATCATCAGTGGCGGACAAGGGATCGACTGGATCACCGGTGGGAAAGGTCACGATGCGATTTCCGGCGGCGACGGCGATGATAGGCTGGACGGCCAAGAGGGCGACGATACGGTTCTGGGCGATGCAGGCCACGACATCATTCAGGGCGGCAGCGGACTTGATGTCTGTCTCGGTGGAGCGGGCAATGACCACATCGACGGCGGTGCCGACCGCGACACGGTCTCTGGCGGTTCCGGAACCAACGTCATCACGAACGCCGAAGTCATCGACAACCTCTTCACTTTCGATTTCAACAAACTGCTCGTTTGAAGACGTTAGATCGTTATCGCCGAAGGCGATGTTTTTCTGCGCGGCTTTTTGAGTTGAGGCCGTACTTACATCGTTATCGCCAAAGGCGTTGTTTTTGCGGCATGATTCTACGTAGCCGTCATCGCTCCGCGTGACGAGCCGGTCGCTTCACAACGCGTTGGCGAGCAATCGGCTCGTCACGCGTAGAGTCGAGAGGTGGCGCGGTGTGTGCCGTTTCCACCTCCCGCTCATCGAACCGGACGGGCGGATTTCCCGCATCCGGCTCTCGGACAAGGATGGTTTCAACCAGTGTTGTTCAGGCGAGTCGCC
>JANNDA010000634.1:0-6465 GCA_031387195.1 Planctomyces sp.
TGTATGGTATGGAAGTCTTGGGAGCGTTCGCCCTCGCTCACGCTTCGGGTTAGTGACTCTATGAAGGGATCGGCCATTCGATGATCAACATCGCGTTAGTGCCTGTGGCGGGTTGGGGAACACGCTTGCTGCCAGCGACAAAGTCGCAGCCGAAAGAGATGTTGCCTGTCGGTCGCAAACCGGTTGTGCAATATGTCGTCGAAGAGTTGGTGCAATCGGGCATTCGGCGATTGCTCTTCATCACCGGACAAGGCAAGACCTCGATCGAAAATCATTTCGATATCGACGCTCCGCTGATCAGTTACCTCCGCGAGACGGGGCGTGAAGAACAGCTTCAAGAGCTGCAATTTGAACGCGAAGACGTCGAGTACTTTTACACGCGACAGCGGCGACAGCTTGGGCTCGGACATGCGGTGCTTTGCGGCCGAGCGATGATCGGCGAGCAACCGTTCGTGGTCGCATTGGGCGATTCCATCATCGGCATGCACGCTCAATCCGACATCGTCTCGCGGATGACGTCGATCTTTGAACGAGAGAAGGCAGACATTGTTGTCGCGTTTGAAGAAGTTTCGCCACAAGACGTCGTGCATTACGGCATCGCAAAACCAAAGGGATCTGCGGACGGCGATCTCTTCGAGTTGGCCGATCTGATCGAGAAGCCAAGCATGTCCGAAGCTCCTAGTCGCTTGGCCGTCGCGGCGCGATACGTCTTCAGCCCGGTGATTTTCGAGGCGCTCACTCAGACGAAGCCGGGCAAAGGAGGCGAGATTCAGCTCACCGATGCGATCCGGTTGCTGCTTCAGCAGGGCCACAAAGGGATCGGCGTACGTTTGACCGAGCAAGAACGCCGATTCGACATCGGCAACTTTGAAAGTTATTTCCAAGCGTTCTTCGAGTTCGCGATCAACGATCCGCAGTACGGTGCGGCGCTACGTGAACACGCGAAGAAGCTGTTGGATTCTTAATGCGGAATGAGGCGAGGTTTCCTCATGGAATTGCTGCGACGACGTGCGTACGCCCGAGCCGGATTGGTTGGCAATCCGTCGGACGGCTATTTCGGCAAGACGATTTCGTTGACCTTGAAGAACTTCTGGGCCGAGGTCGTGTTGTACGAATGGGACGAGATCGAAATCGTCCTTAGTCAAGATGACCGCAGCCGGTTTGGATCAGTTCAGGATTTGGTTCACGACGTTCGGTTGCATGGTTATTACGGCGGCGTCCGGCTGGTGAAGGCGACGATCAAACGGTTCGTCGAATTCTGTCAGCAAAATGAACTCGCGTTGCACGACCGCAATTTTTCTGTGCGGTATCAAAGCAATATCCCTCGGCAAGTCGGCTTGGCGGGATCGAGCGCGATCATCGTTGCCACGTTGCGAGCGTTGATCGATTTCTACCACGTCGAAATTCCGCGACAGGTTCTGCCATCGTTGGCGTTGAGCATCGAGAGCGGCGAACTGGGAATCGCAGCCGGGTTACAAGACCGCGTGATTCAAGTTTACGGCGGCTTGGTCTACATGGACTTCGCGAAAGAGCGGATGACTCAGCAAATGGGGTTTGCCTGCGGAGTTTATGAACCGCTCGACCCAGACATTCTGCCGCCGTTGTATCTGGCATTCAGCCCGGAAGTGGGAGAGCCGACCGAGGTCTTGCACAATCCGTTGCGAGCTCGTTTTCTGGCCGGAGATCCTGCCGTCATCGCCGCCATGCAGAAGTTTGCGGGACTGGCGGCGGAGGCTTACGAAGCCCTTGAGCAAAGTGATGTTCCACGTTTGTCCGCGTTGATGGACGAGAACTTCAACACTCGCCGCAGCATCTGCCAATTGGCAGCCAGCCATATTCAGATGATTGAGGTTGCTCGCGCCGCTGGTGCGAGTGCGAAGTTCGCAGGCTCGGGTGGAGCGATCATCGGCGTCTGTTTTGATGACGTCATGTTTGCTCGGCTGCAAAATGATCTGGGCCAGATTGGATGTCAGGTGATCCGACCGATCCTCGATCTGCCGGTCAGCGCGTGACGTTGGCCTAGCTGAAGATTACGCTGCTCTGGCTTTTACGAGGATTCCAGCGATCGTCGTTGACACCCGCAATCGCGTTTCTGCCTTTTCGGCTCGCTCAGAGGAGAGACTCATGCAGCGCCTTGGTTTCCATTCGTCGAAGTTACCCATCGCGTTGAGTGGCCGAACAACCGCCACTCGATGGCGGTCCCTGTCGAATTTTGCCGCCATTGTGGCCCTGAGTGTCAGCGGAATGTTGGGCTGCTCTTCAGAACCAGAGACACCGGCAGTCGCTCAGAATGCGGCACCCGGCGCACAGGCGGCTGCTCCGGGAATGCAACCAGGAATGGCTCCGGGAATGCAACCGGCGGGGATGCCCGGCGCGATGCCGGGAGGTGCGCCAATGCCCCCCGGTGCTGGAGCGGCGACGACTCCTGGGCCGATGGCACAAATGGCAGGTGGTGCTGCTCCCGGAGCCCCGGTGCCTCCTAGTGGTGGTGCGGCCGGATTCCCGATGCCTCCTGGTGGCGGTGCGGCTGGAGCCCCGATGCCTCCCGGTGGTGGTGCGGCCGGATTCCCAATGCCTCCTGGTGCCGGTGCGGCTGGAGCCCCGATGCCTCCCGGTGGTGGTGCGGCCGGATTCCCGATGCCTCCTGGTGCCGGTGCGGCTAGAGCTCCGATGCCTCCCGGTGGTGGTGTGGCCGGAGCCCCGATGGCCCAACCAGGCGCTGCCGGTCTTCCTGGAGGAGCTGAGGGGGCTGGATTAGCCGGGGGACAGGGAGGCGGTGGCGTTTCACAAAACCCAACGGCTCAGGTTGGAACGGCCGAGTACTCCGCTCAGAAAGTCGTGTTGCAGTTGCTCGGTGGAGAACTCAGCGGCTTGGAAGAATTCATCAGCCCGAAGTGCAAAGGGATGTTGGGAGACGTTCGTGACGGCAAGGCCACGGATCAACAGAAAGAGGAACTCAAGAAGTTGTTTAATGGTCTTCAAGCCACCGGAAAACCAAAGCTGGAAAATGGAGCAAAAGTGATCACCGTGCGGAACGCCGACGGTGCGATCATCACCTTCAAAGTGAAGAAGGAAGGCGATGACCAGAAAGTCACAGAGATGACGGTCAAGCAATCAACGACCAAGAGGCGTTGATTCTAAAACCGAGCCGTCTGACCGATGACTACGAGGCTTCGCGGAAGCGAAGCTGCGGCTTATCCAGCGTGACGATCGTGTTCGGAGCGACGCTCTTGCTGACCGCGCAGCTCGATCCGATGACCGAATTTCGTCCGATGACCGTGTCGCCGCCAAGCACGGTGGCATTCGCGTAGATGACAACGCCCTCTTCGATCGTTGGATGTCGCTTCGCGCCGCGAATGATGTTGCCGCTTTCATCTTTGGGAAAGCTCAACGCGCCCAACGTCACCCCTTGATACAGCTTGACGTGCTGCTCGATGACGGTTGTCTCGCCGATCACAACGCCCGTGCCGTGATCGATGAAGAAGGACGGCCCGATCTGCGCGCCCGGATGAATGTCGATCCCCGTGCGGCTGTGCGACCACTCCGACATGATTCGCGGAATGAACGGGACTTGCAGCCGGTACAACTCGTGAGCGATCCGATGCACGGTGATCGCTTCTAGTCCCGGATAGCAAAAGATGATCTCGTCGAGATTCTTCGCGGCGGGATCGCCATCAAACGCGGCTTGCACGTCTGCGGCGAGCCTTTGGCGAATCTCCGGCAGAGTTTCGAGAAACTCGAACGCTTTCGTTTGTGACAGCACGCCGAGATCTTCTCCCACAGCAGCAGCGTCGGTCGTCTGACTATTTACTCGCGATTCGTGTTCCAGCGCACGCGTGATTTGCTCGCTCAAAGAATCGAAGATCGCATCGATCAAGTCGCCGGTGTGATACACGACGTTCCCCAAATTCAGGTTCTGGCGACGTCGATAGCCGGGGTACAGAATCTCGGTCAGGTCAAAGAGAATTTGGATGATCGCCTCACGGCCAGGAAGCGCCGAGTGGCCCAGATGATTGATCGTGCTGATCTGCTGATAGGTCTCCACAATGCGATTCGTGAGTTCCGGTAGACGCGACTTGAACGAAGCTTCTTGGCTCATGTTTCGATTCCTGCGAACGGACTGGCTGCCGCGAGACAACGTCTTGGGCAAATTGAGCGGAGCGTCTGACAACAGCTCCGGAACGAACAATCGAAGGGAGGCGTTCACGGCTGACACCTGCGACGGAGTTTAATCGGCCCGTAAGTCTTCGTCGTGGGCATCGGCGGCATGACTCGCACAAGATGAGACATTCCGAAAACCGGCTCATCCGGAAAGTGAGTGAAACTTTACCGAGACAGCGCGGTCATCGCGCCGTCTGATCCGTTTCCGTTGAAGAAGCCGTGCGACCGGTGGGCACTCCGCACTTCGCCCACATTGCCATGACATTCACAGCAAGCTGCGGACAACTTCCGCTGATCGGTACAGCTTCGCAGTCGATGACTGGCGACCGAAGTGGTCGCGCACAGCGGAGCGATCGGGACGAGAAATCGACTCAACTCGGATTTCATCGACAGTCGAATTCAACTGCGATAACGGGGACTCCCAAAGGGCGACACCTTTTCGGAACCTGTGGAGGACACGCCGTTGAATACTTCACCGCAAAATTCACACACGATTATTGAAGGCTCCAGCGATCTCGGACTCTGTCTGGAAATATGTCGCGGCCAAACCGATCACCCCCTGCGACCGATCCAGAATCGGCACAACAGGTTTCTGATCGGTGGCGACGACGATTGCGATCTGCAACTGGGGGGCACGGACATCCCCGCCTTGCACAGCCTCCTGCAATTTGACGGAAACGACCTCTGGATCGAAGCGATCGCGCCCGAACCGCAGCTTCTCGTTAATCGACAAGCGGTGAATTCCTGCCTGCTTCGCAACGGTGACCACATCGAAATCGGTGCGTTCGAGTTAGCTGTGCGGCTGGATCGACAACAACAGCAGCTCGATATCTGCCACCGTCCGACGGGGAAGCTTCTTTCGTTACCATGTTTAGATCTCAATACGGAATTCGATCCTGATGCGGTCGCCGAACTGAGTGCGGAAGAATTGGTGGATGCGCTCGATCAAGAAATGCAAATGATCGAACACTTTGATCGTCGGCAGATGCTGGGGGCAGGGGCTCTGTTGAACGCCGTCCAGCAACATCGCGAACAATCAATTCGACGGAATTCATCAATAACGGCACCCACTTCCAATGAGCCGCGTCGTGATGCTTCAGAGAATCTAGAACGTCGCGAGTCAGCTTATCTGGAAGCCGCAGCGGTGCTTCTCGAAGCTCAAAATCGCATGGCCGCGCAGTTGGAAGTGATCGAACAACAAGTGGCCGAACTCCGCGATCTCGGTGACCGACGCCAGCGAGCCAGCGCGTAATGCGGGGCAGACGGACTTTGCGTTGCCCCAAGTAACCCGAAGCGTTAGCGAGGGCGAGCGCTTCTCAAAGCGATGAATTCAGAGTCTCTTGGAGCGTCCGCCCTCGCTAACGCTTCGGGTTAGTTTTGCGGCTTCGCAAATGCCATTCAGGCCATCGCGTCCATTGGTATTTGGTTGGCTTTGATCGCTTCCCATTGTTCGAGGTTGTAGAGCACCTCGCGGGCTTGGCTGCCGTTGTAGTCGCCGACGATGCCGTCTTCGGCCATGTAGTCGATGAGCCGGGCCGCTCGGCCGTAGCCGATGCCGAGATGGCGTTGCAGTAGAGAGACGCTTCCTCGGCCTTCGCGGATGATGATCTCGACGGCGGGTTCGTACATGTCGTCTTTCTCACGAGCACTTCCGCCACTGGTTCCTTCGCCTGTGACGCTCTTCGAGGCAACTTGAGCCAGCTCGGCGCTGTACTGCGGCGCTTGATCGCCGAAGTGGTCGATGATCCGATTCACCTCGTTATCGCTGACGTAAGTCCCCTGCGCGCGGATCAGATTGCTGGTGCCGGGAACCAGGAACAGCATGTCGCCGTTGCCGAGCAGCCGGTCGGCACCATTCTCGTCCAGGACGACGCGGCTATCCGTGCGGCTCGCAACTTGGAACGCGATGCGGGCAGGGAGGTTCGACTTGATCAAGCCGGTGATGACATCAACGGTCGGCTTCTGAGTGGCGAGCACCAAGTGGATACCGACCGCGCGCGACTTCTGTGCGAGTCGGATGATGTGCGCTTCGACGTCCTTGCCGGAGGTCATCATCATGTCGGCCATCTCATCGGCGATGATGACGATGTACGGCATCTGCTCCGGGATCAAATCTGCTTCGACCGAGTCGGTCGTCGCGTCGATGCCGCAGCGGCGGAGCACGTCCTCACGCGACAACTGGTTGTAGCTATCGAGATGCCGCACGCCGCAGCGTGCCAGCAAGTCGTAACGCTCTTCCATTTTCTCGACGGCCCAGCCCAGCACCGCTTCCGCCTTTTTCATGTCGGTGATGACCGGGTGCAT
>JANNDA010000642.1:0-4510 GCA_031387195.1 Planctomyces sp.
CGAGTTTGGTACAACGTCAAGCAGGAGCTGCCGGTCGCCGACGAGACCGTGCGCGTCATCAGTCAGCAATGGGCGTGGAGCTTCGTACACGCGGGGCCTGATAAGCAGCTTGACACCGCCGACGACATCGCCACGGTCGACGACCTGCACGTGCAGGTTGGCAAGGTGTATCACTTCAAGCTAGAGGCTCGTGACGTCCTTCACAGCTTTAGCGTTCCGGTGTTTCGGCTCAAACAAGACGCCATTCCGGGCCAGATCATCCCGATCTGGTTCAAGGCCGAACGCAAAGGGATTTTTGAATTGCTCTGTGCCGAACTCTGCGGCTGGGGGCACTACAAGATGCGAGCTCAACTGACGGCCGAACGAGAAGTGGATTTTCAAGACTACCTGAAGAAGTTGCAGGCCGATCAAAACTACGATGGCTTCCCCGCGTCTGACAGCGTGGCGAAGAAAGAGGATTAATCATGAGTGCTGCGGAAGTCGACTTGGGACATGGTCACGATCATGCCGCCCATGCTCATGACGCCCACGGACATCACGAACTGTCGTTCGTTAAGAAGTACGTCTTCTCCGAAGATCACAAGATGATCGGGATGCAGTTCTTCTTCACGACGTTGCTCATGCTGTTTCTCGGCGGCGGTTTGGCGTTAGGTGTGCGTTGGCAAGTCGCGTTCCCCTGGACCGATCTGCCGATCTTGGGCCGCCTGCTGTTTAGTGAAGCGGGCGGGCAGATGTCGCCCGAGTTCTACACGATGCTCTTCACCATGCACGCGACGGTGATGATCTTCTTGGTCATCATCCCAATCCTGGCGGGAGCGTTCGGCAACTTCTTGATTCCGTTGATGGTCGGTGCGGACGACATGGCGTTCCCGAAGCTCAACATGATGAGCTACTGGTTCATGTGGCCGGCGATCGTGTTCTTTGGATTGAGCTTCTATCACGGTGGTGCGGCAGCCGGTTGGACGTCGTATCCGGTGTTGTCTGATCTGCGTCAGTCGGCTCCGTATTCGGGATCGGCTCAGACGTATTGGCTGCTGGGTGTGACGTTCGTCGGTGTCTCGTCGATGATGGGTTCGGTCAATTACATGACCACGATCATCAATATGCGCGCTCCGGGGATGACGCTGTTCCGCATGCCGCTGACGATTTGGTCCATGTTTATCACGGCCATACTGCAAGCGTTCGCTTTACCCGTGTTGACGGCGGCCGGGTTCATGCTGGTGTTTGACCGGCTGGACTTTGGCGGGTACTTCGAGGGAATTCACTCGACGTTCTTTATCCCCGCAGGCTTGGTGGTCAATAACGCTGAGCCGACGGTCGGTGGCGGTCAGCCGCTATTGTGGCAACACCTCTTCTGGTTCTACTCGCACCCCGCCGTTTACATCATGTTGCTGCCCGCGATGGGCATGGTTTCGGACATCCTCTCCTGCATGTGCCGCAAGCCAATCTTTGGCTACAAGCCGATGGTCTACTCGATGGCCGCGATCGCCGGGCTGGGATTCATTGTGTGGGGCCACCACATGTTTACGTCGGGAATGAACCCGGCGCTGGGCATGACGTTCATGGTCTCGACGATGATGATCGCGCTGCCGTCCGCCGTGAAAGTCTTCAATTGGATCGGCACGATCTGGGGCGGGCGCGTGCAGTTCAATGTGCCAATGCTCAACTGCACTGCGTTCGTGTCGATGTTCATCGTCGGTGGGTTGAGCGGCATCTTCATGTCGTCCGTACCGACCGACATCTACTTCCACGACACCTACATGATCGTGGCTCACTTCCACTACATTATCTTCGGGGCGACGCTGTTCGGCGTCTTCGGCGGCATTCATTTCTGGTTCCCGAAAATGTTCGGCAGGATGATGAACGAGACGGTCGGAAAGTGGCATTTCTTCCTGACCTTCATCGGCTTCAACGGCACGTTCTTCCCGATGCACATGCTGGGGATTGCCGGCTTCCCGCGACGTTATGCAGACCCGTATTTGCATCCGTATCTCGAACACTTGATGCCGCTGAACCAGTTCATCACCTACTCAGCGATCCTGATGGGGTTCGCTCAGTTCCTGATGCTGGGCAACTTCTTCGTGAGCATTTTCAACGGCAAGAAGATTGGCCGGAACCCGTGGAACGCTAACGGACTGGAATGGACCGCTCCGTCCCCTCCAGGTCACGGCAACTTTGACATCCTGCCTGTCGTTTATCGCGGGCCTTATGAGTATTCGACGCCTGGGCAAGTTGACCGCGACTTCCTGATGCAGACTGATCCGCCGGTGCGCAAGACGGCGGGCGTAGTCGCGGCGGCTCCGGCAGCACATCATTAGTAAAACCCCACCGAGCTTGCCTCGGTGGATCAGGGCTTCTGCACTACGACGATTTTGAAAGCCGTTGGTGAAGAAGCTCGTAGTGCTGAAGTCCGCCTCCACCGAGACAAGCTCGGTGGGGGCAGGTTGAAAGTGTTTGTCGAGAGATCATGACGCCGCTCGTTTTCCATCGCTGGCTCCATCGATACGCCGTCTTGACGGCGGCGGTCGCGTTGTTGCCGATTGGGATGGGGGCGTTGGTCACGACGCTCGGAGCGGGCATGGCATTTCTGGATTGGCCGACCTCCGACGGGCAGAACATGTTTCTGTATCCGTGGCTCAGCGACTTTCGAGCCCATCCCGACAAGTTCGTCGAGCACGGGCATCGTTTGGCGGGGAGTTTGATCGGTCTGTTCTCAATCGGTTTGGTCGCGTGGACGCTGCGAGCGGAAACGCGAACGTGGGTGCGGCGATTGGCGATCGGGATTCTGTGTGCCGTGATTGGGCAAGGATTGCTCGGAGGTTTTCGAGTCATTGCGGACGCTCAAATCGCAGCGTTGGTGCATGGCGTGTGTGCCTCGCTGATCTTCTCGACCATTGGATTGTTTGCGTTGGTGACGAGCCGACGGTGGGTTGAAGTTGGCGGTGAGTCGCGTGACAAAACGACGGAGATTTCGAGCGGACTAGTGCGACTAGCGGTCGTGACTGTGGTGGTCATGCTTGGGCAATCGATGGTCGGGGGATTCATTCGGCATTTAGGCAGCGCGTTGCACGAACATTTTGGCGGGGCCATTTTGGCGACCGGACTCTGCGTGACGACGGTCGTGGCATGCTGGCGAACGAGACAGACTTGGTTGCGGTCGGCGGCGATGGGTTTGTTGGCCGTACTGTTGATTCAGTTAATGTTGGGGGCCGGTGCTTGGGTGACTCGATTTGGATATCCGCCGCTGGGTTATGTTGCCGTCCAACAGGCTCCCGAACAAATTGTGATTCGATCGCTGCACACGGTGGTGGCGATGTTTGCTCTGCTGGCGTCCGTGCAATTGGCGGCGCGAGTGTTGCGTCTGCACAGTGTGGGGCTCAGTCATCCGACGCGAGGGCGAGTGGTGGCAACGGTTGTGAATTCGGAGCGTGTGGGAGCGCACGCCCTCGCTGGCGCTTCGGGTTATGGTGTGGAGAACTTGGCGGGAGGTGCTGTGCGATGAGCATTGCCGTTGAATCTCCGACCGCCTCAACGATCGAGTTATCGGCCGCGCCGTCGATCGCGCGCTGGCGTGATTATTTGACGCTGACCAAGCCGCGCATCGCGGTGATGGGGTTGGTAACGGTCGCGTTGGGATTCATGCTGGGCTCGACGAGCGAATGGCAGCCGGAGCTGTTGGCTCACGCGCTGTTGGGAATCGGCCTGGTGGCGGTCAGTTGCAGCGTGTTGAACCAATGGTTGGAACGAGACTCCGATCGGCTGATGGCTCGGACGGCGAATCGTCCACTGCCGACGGGACGGTTATCGGCGAGTGAAGTGTTGGTCTTCGGTGTGTTGGTCGGCGCGATCGGTTTGGCCGATTTAGTGCTGGCCGTGAATGTGACGACCGCGCTGTTGGCGTTCGTTACGTTGTTGCTGTACGTCGCGGTTTATACGCCGCTGAAGCGGAAGACGTCGCTGTGTACGGCAATTGGTGCGATCCCCGGTGCGATGCCGCCGGTGCTCGGTTGGGTTGCCGCTGGAAGAGAACTCGATGCGGGTGCGTTCGGGCTTTTTGCGACGTTGTTCGTGTGGCAGTTCCCGCACTTCTTGGCGATCGCCTGGTTGTACCGCCAGCAGTACGCGGCAGCGGGATTGAGGATGTTGCCGCAAGCCGAGCCGCGTCCGCGAGTCACCGGTTGGATGTGCGTGGTGTATGCGTTGGCGTTGATTCCGGTCAGCCTGTTGTTGAAGGATGCGGCGTTGGCGGGCGATTTGTTTGCGGTGGTCGCGCTGGTCTTGGGTTTGGGTTACGTCGCGTTTTCTGTGCGTTTTTTGCTGAACGAGTCGGTGAGAACCGCTCGGCAGTTGTTGTGGTTTTCGTTGGTGTATCTGCCAACGTTGTTGCTGGTTTTGACTTGGGATCATTGGCGGTTGTTGAGTTGAGGCCGCAAGTCAGTTGCCTCACTAGCCCGAAGCGCAAGCGAGGGAATTTGGCGTCGTCACCCCTCGCTGGCGCGCCGGGCTAGTG
>JANNDA010000650.1:0-4805 GCA_031387195.1 Planctomyces sp.
CCCTAACCCTCTCCCCCGATGCGGGGGAGAGGGGACATGAAGGCGGACGTGCGAGGTAGTCACAAAAAACACCTCAACTCAAATCATTCAGCAACTTCACAATCGGCATAAAGAACGCCACGCAAATGAATGCCACAAACAATCCGGCGATGAACACGAACACCGGCACACAGACCGCTTCAAACAATCTCCAGCGATGGACGTTACGGCGTTCCTTCGCGTCGGCCAGAGCGATCAATGCCCACGGCAAGTTGCCCGCTCGCTCAGACATTTGGAGCAACACTACGTCGCGAACATTCAGCAATCCCACCTCACGCAGTGCCGGCCACAGTTCCATGCCGGCAGTCACACGACCCAGCACTCGTTCCAATCGAGACCGAATATCTGCCCGATGATGGTGCAACACCATCGGTCGTAGAGCCGTTTGCCACGGCAGCTTGGTCGTCACCGCGTCATGCAGGCGTCTCAACAGACGCGGGATCTCCGCTCGACGACCGAAGCCCAGCAGCCAACTCAAGCGTGTCTCTGACCAACCGCGTGAAAAGGCTTCGCCACAGGTCCACAACGGAACCAGAAACAGCGGCGGTGCGAAGAGATACCAATAGCCGACCGCGATATCCGACAGCGTGATCAACGACACGGTCACATGGGGGAGTTCCGTGCCAAAGCCCATGAAGATGTATTTGAACTTGGGCACGATGTAGTACATCAGAAACGTGACGATCTGGACTCCGACAGCCAGCATCGTCCACAGATACAGGCACGTACCGGCTGCCGAACCAAACGAGTCACCTCGAAGCGCTTTGGTCTGTCGCACCGCTTCATCGCGCAACACTTCAGAGAGCATGCCAGTTTGCTCGGCCACTCGAATGGAAAGGACCACGGACGGTGGCTGTAACCTTGGACGAGCGGCGAGTGCGTCGGCCAACGTGCTCCCATCCGACAAATCGCGAGCCACTGCCAGCAGTAGCTCACGGTCAGAACTGGGATGCGACTGAGCCCAGGCAGTGAGTTCCGCCGCCAACGGACGTTGCTTGCGAACTGTCATCGCCAAGAACCACAACAACTGTGCTCGCCGAGCTCGAGTGCCTGCCAACCAACGGGTGCTCGACAACACGATCGTAGCAGGAGCGCCCAGACCAACGATGAAGGCCAGTAGCGGTCCAAAGCTCGATCCCTTTTGCTCAACGAGTTGGATCAAAGTCACAAAGAACACAACCCCCAACGCAATCAGCAGCACACCCAGCCAGACCGAAGAGGAACGTTTAAGCGATCCCAGTCGGCGTCGGAGTTGCTCCTGCAAAGTCTCCACCGATTCGCTACCGGATGGCATCCATGCCGCCGGGGTCACGAGTCCCTTGGCAGTGAATTCTCTCGCGGCAGCGAGACGCTGAGCCGTTTGACAACTCGTGTCGCTCACCCGACTGATCACAATTTGAATCAAGCACCACGCAGCGGCAATGAATGTCGCGATCACCGATTCTGGTTGATTCTGCGGAAACGCCTCGAAGGAGATCATCAACACCAGAATCATCACGCTCCAAACCGCCATCGCCACGCGGCTGAAATTCACAAATGGCACGACGTCCGGCAACGCCGTATTGGTCATCAACCACTCGCTCAGTTGCCGAACGACTCGCCTTGTCCAGACAAGCTGATACAGCGAACCGATCGCCAACAGGCTCAACACCAGTATGATGATCGGCGGATTCACGGTCGTCCGTTCCTTATGCAGTAGAAGATGACTTCATTCGTAGGACGGGCACTCTTGCCCGTCGAAATCCTGACGACGGGCAGGAGTGCCCGTCCTACAAAAAACACAACGTCGATCTTGGACAGCTTCTAACTCAAATCATTCAGCAGTTTCACAAGCGGCATGAACAAGGCGATGACGGCGATCCCTACCACGCCACCCAACAACACAGTGACGACGGGCTCACACACGACAGCCAGCGTGTGCGATTGCACGCGGCTCTTTGCCGAGAGCATTTCGCTGGCAGTTTGCAGTCCATCGGCAAAATCCCCGTCGCGGTCAGCCCAGCGAAACAAATGCAATAAGTCATTCGGAAATCGTCCCGCTCCAGCAGCCGCTTCCGACAGCGATTGGCCCGAATCGACACGCATCGCCAAATCAAAACACGCGGCTCGCAGATCGGCATCGCGGACGCCACTCGCGGCCAATCGGATGGCTTCCGACAACGGAACGCGATGCTGCACCAACAGGCTCAGTAGACGACAGAACTCACCCAACGCGGCAGAACGACGTGCCTCACCAAACAACGGCAGGTAACTGGTGATACGGTCTCGTATTTGGCTCAGGCCCAACGAATCGCAACCGTGCCACGCCGCCCAAGCGGCCACCACCGCCACAGGCAAGAACCACCAACCCAAGTATTCCATGACGTCCGAGACATTCAGAACCATGACCGTCACGCCGGGCAACTGCACGCCGAAGCCCATGAAGATCGAACGCATCTGCGGCACGACCCACGTCGCTAGAAAGCTCAGCAATAACCACGCGGCAAAGATCAGCAACGCAGGGTACGCCAGAGCGACTCGCATTTGACGACGCACGTCGGCGCTGGTCCGCAGATGCACCACGCACTCGTTGAGCATCTCCGACAACCGCCCGGTGCGCTGTCCTGCGTCGAGGATCGCCAGGAAGTAGCGTGGCCACGACCCTTCGGCCTCGCGTGCCACTGTGCTGAGCGATTGCCCCTGCTCTAGCCGATCACTGACCGCTCGCAACCAACGTCGCACCGACCACGAAGGGACTTCTTCGCTGAGTGCTCGCAACCCCGATGACAACGGCAGGCCGGTGTGAACGACGTTGGCCATCTGACCGGCCAGCACCGCCGCATCCGCACCACCAAGCCGTTCTAACGGAGCGGGCTTGTTCGGATTCAGGTCATCTGTCGAGCCGTCAATCACACGCACTTCGAGAACCTTCAGCCCTTGTGCCGTCAGATCCCCACGCACGATGTCAGCCGATTCGGCAGAGAGTTCTCCCGTGACCAGTTGGTCGCTCGCATCAGTCGCTTGATATCGAAATCGCGTCATCGCGAATCACCTTGAAACGAATTGCCATATCGCGGCGAAGTCGCCGATGTAACCCGAAGCGTGTGCGTGGGCGTCGTCACGGTTCGCCCTCGCTCACGCTTCGGGTTACATCGCGGGACACCGCTTACTCGATGAGTAGTCCATGAATAATCTCGGCTACGGATTGAATCCGCCCAATCGACTCAACAACTCCGACATGGGGCCAAACACCGCCACCGCATACCCCAACACCGCTCCACCACCCACAAAGACCAACAACACCATCGGCAACACCACACGCAGCCAGTCAGACTGCGATGCCGCTCGCTGACGCAACACTTCGGCAACCTGTCGCAGCGTGGCAACGAGATTCCCCTGTCGTTCTCCGCTGACCAGCATCCAAGACAAGAACGGTGGCAACTCACGCCCCACCACCAGACAGTCCGCCAGCGAATGCCCGCTGCGAACGCCGTCGGCAATGCGTGCGGCGACTCGCTGCAAAGAAGCATCCCCTGCGGCGTCGGCGGCCAACAGCGAGGCTTCTGGCAACGAAACTTTGTGCTCCAACAACATCGCCAACAGATCGCAGAAGTTCGCACGGCGGAAGTTCGCGACGATCGACCGCAATCCTGGAATCACAGTGAACGCCGACCAAGCCGACGCATCGGTCGTCCCCTTCAAGCCGTATCGACCACGTGTCGAGGCACACCACCACAATCCCAAAGCCATGACGACCGCCGGAACAATCCACGCCCAAAACCAGAGTCGCTCACGCAACCACTCCAGCCGAGTCAACCACGACGTCTCCGGTAACTGCAGCCAATAGAAAGCCTGATTCAAACTCGGCACCCAAAAGCTGATCACAGCCGCAAACATGAACGACGCCAGCAGCAGCACCAGTGCCGGATACAACAACGCCAAGTCAATACGTCGCCGCAATTGCAGTGTTGCCTGAGCAAACCCCGCCAACGCTTCCAGAGCTTCCGGCAATCGCCCCGTGCGTGCTCCGGCAACAACAACGGCACGATATAGCCGAGGCAACTCCGCCCCTTCCATTTGCAACGCATCCGCGAACGAACGCCCTTCGCGCAGACGTTGAGCCAACCGCAGCATCAACATCTCTTGAGCCCCATCACCCGCCTGACCGGCCATCGCCAAACCAGATTCCAACGGCACACCCGCGCGCACCAACGCCGCAATCTCTTGATTCAACAAAGCGAGATCTTGCAGATCGATCGGCTTCGCCCCGGCGCTGTTCGTGTTTTGTGGATCACTCATGCCGACACCTTATTCAACCCGTAGCACAGGCGGCTCGCCTGTGTCTCGTTCCCATTGTGCGATCACCGAGGAAAACACAGGCGAGCCGCCTGTGCTACGACGGACCCCAACCCAACACTCGCCGCACTTCCGCCGGACTCGTCTGTCCCGCTTCAACTGCTTGCAACGCACGTTGCCACAGACTCGTCATCCCCGCCTGCACCGCCAGTGTTTCAATCTCAGTCGCATCACCGCGAGAAAGGATTGCTCGACCGAGACCTTCTAAATCGGGTTGCAACAACTCTGAAATAATCATCCGCCCGCGATAGCCCGTCCCGCCGCACTTCTCGCAACCGACCGGCTGAAATGACCGAGTCGCCTTGAGACCAAGATGTGCCTCGACATCGCTCAACGCTCCGGGGTCAGGCACCGCAAAATTCAAAATTGGCGGAGTGACGTCTTGAAGACTCGCAGAACTTAATTCCGCCAATTTTGAATTTTGCGGTGCC
>JANNDA010000706.1:0-7039 GCA_031387195.1 Planctomyces sp.
TACGGGCAGCATCGCCTGGGAGAAGCGGGCCACCGACACGAACACGGCACTGTTGGCGGGAGCGACGTTTGAGATCAGCACCAACCCACAGACCGGAGTCGGGACACTGATCGTCGTCGATGGCGGCGAGAACGATGCCGATGGCTCAGCCAACGGCGTGCTGCTCATCAACAACGTGCTGCTGGGAACCTACACGATCACCGAGATCGTGGCCCCGAACGGTTTCGCCATCGACGATGACGCCACTCGCACGATCACGGTCAGCGCCGGTGATCTGAATGCCGTGATCGGCGTGCAAGGCACGAATGACGCCGGCGACCTCGACGAGTCCGACTTCCACAATCGGCTGGGCAGCATCGCCTTTGAGAAGCGAGCAACCGATTCCAATCCGGTACTGCTGGCCGGAGCGACGTTTGAGATCAGCCTCAACCCGCTGACCGGTGTCGGAACACTGATCGTGGTCGATGGCGGTGCGAACGACGACGACGGATTGGCCAACGGCGTGCTGCTCATCAATAACGTGCTGCTGGGCACCTACACGATCACCGAGATCGTGGCTCCGAACGGCTTCGCCATTGATGACGATGCCACTCGTTCGGTCACGGTCAGCGCCGGCGAACTGAACGTGGTGATCGGCACACAAGGAAGCAACCAATCGGGCGACACCGACGAGTCCGACTTCCACAATCGGTTGGGGAGCATCGCCTGGGAGAAACGGGCCACCAACAACAACCCAGTGCTGCTGGCCGGAGCAACATTCGAGATCAGCGCCAACCCATTGACCGGTGTGGGGACACTGATCGTCGTCGATGGCGGCGCGAACGACGCCGACGGCTTGGCCAATGGAGTGCTGCAAATCAACAACGTGTTGCTGGGAACGTACACGATCACCGAGACGGTGGCTCCGAACGGCTTCGCGATCGACGACGATCCCACTCGAACATTCACGGTCAGCGCCGGTGAACTCAATGTGGTGATCGGTGTTCAAGGCGTGGATGACGTCGGTAACACCGATGAGTCCGACTTCCACAATCGACTGGTGATCGTCATTGGGATGGCGAAGAGTCCGATCACGCCGCAATTCGTGCAGGTGCTCGACGCGGAGAGCGGGGCGGTGTTGTCGCAGTTCGCGCCGTTCGGGAACACGTTCCAGGGCGGCATTCGGGTCGCCACCGGCGATCTCACTGGTGACGGCATCGACGAGATCATTGTGGCTCCGGGTTGGAACATTGTTGGGGAGGTTCGCGTTTACAACCAAATTGGCGGTCTGCTGACGTCGTTCCAACCGTACGGTTCGAGCTTCCTCAGTGGCGTCCAGGTGGCGGTCGGTGACGTCGATGGCGACGGATTGAACGACATCATCACGGTTCCCAGTTGGGGGCGTGCCGAGGTGAAGGTGTTTCGGAATCTCGGCGTTGTCAGCGGAGTGCCCACGTTCAATGGGTTGCTTCCCTTCAGAGATTTCCTCGCGTTCCCCTCGTCGTTTATCGGCGGCGCGGTGGTTGCGGTCGCAGACATGGGAAAACTCGTGGGCAGTTCTTTCGACAACACGACTCTGGACGGCCAGGCGGAAATCGTCGTCGGCAGCAATGCCGGCATGAAGGCCACTGTGAAAGTGTTCGACGTGAGCGGCCTGATCACACCTACGCCTAACGCCGTGCCCGCGGCCGCTGGGAGCTTCACTCCCTTCAGCACTACCCCGGCCGGTTTCCGAGGTGGAGTGTCCCTCAGTGTGGCACGGATCAACGCTGATCTCATCCCGGACATCGTGGTGGGTGCCGGTTCCAACGGCGGTTCCCTGGTCGATGTTTGGGCCTGGAGCAATACCTCTGCCGCCACATTGTCCAGTCTCTCGGCGAATGGACTCGGCTTTGCCGCGTTCACGGGTCCGAGTCGAACCGCGCCGGTGCAGGTGACAACGCTGGACACCGACGGTGACGACATCGCGGATGCAATTCTTGCCGTGCAGGGACCGGGTGGAACCACAGGCCAGATCCGCCAGTTCAACATCACCAACGTCTCGCCGCTTCAGGTGTCTTCACCAACGGTGCTCCCTGGCAGCTTCCTCGGCCCCTATTTCATCGCGACCGTCAACAATCCGTCTCCCGCCTTGCCGCTGGTTGGTAAGCCGCCGACCAAGTTCTATGTCGTCAATGACGCTGCATCGAATCAGACCTTCGAGTACGAATCCATCGGAAGCTCGGTCGAAGACTATGCGCTCAACAGCGGCAACTCGGCCCCGCGCGGAGCCGTCAGCACAACCGTGGGCGACAAAGTCTGGGTCGTCGATGCCAATCGCAAGGTCTATGTCTACAACACCAACGGTAGTCTCCTCGGCTCTTGGACGGCGGGCACGCTGGCCAGCAACGCCACCGTGGAAGGGATCGCCAACAACGGCACCGACATTTGGATCGTCGATGCCAGAAGCGACAAGGTCTTCAAGTACGCCAATGCCGCCGGCCGCCTCTTCGGCAGCCAGAACGCGGTCAGCAACTTCAACCTGAACAGCGGCAACACGAGTCCCAAGGACATCGTCACCGACGGCGCGAACTTTTACGTCGTCAACGACACGCTGTTGACCGATCAGGTCTTCAAGTACACGCTGGCCGGGTCGCTCGTCGGAAGCTGGACGATCACGGGCGGCGGCGGTGCCCCGACCGGCATCACGCTCGATCCCGCGGCCCCGAGCAACCTCTGGATTGTCGATAACAATACCGACCGAGTTGAGCAGTACGACAACGCTGTCAGCCGAATCTCCGGCTCGCAGGCGGCTTCGGCCAGCTTTGCCCTGGCCGCCGGCAACACCAATCCGCAAGGCATCGCCGATCCGCCACCGCAATCACGCAGCGCCGCCACGCATGATGCGGCGATGATGTCCTTAATGGAAGAGTTGAACTGGCTGACGCCCGATCAACGTAAGCGACGGCGCTAAGACCATCGGCAGAACATCGCTGACCCGTAGCCGAAGTCGTGAGACTTCGGTTTTCTCGTGATCCCGAAGTCTCACGACTTCGGCTACGGAACCCGCTGGCGTCGGATTTACCAGCGTGCTTCCAGGCCGACGTTCACGCCGTGCAGAAACATGCTGCCATCGTTGTTGACTCGGGTACCGCTTCCCGCCGTCGCAAAGTTGTAATCGAGCTGATCCGGGGCGAGGGCCAGACCCGCGATCCAGATGACGTTGTAGCCTGCTCTGAGATTCCAGACGTTCGTCAGGGCATACAGGCCCGATAGGTTGCCTTGGCCAACAAACGCAACTCCGTCTCGGCTGGTTGACACGTTTCGTAACACGGAACCTGGGCCAGCGGGAAAGTCCTGCACAAATTGCGACTGTTGCGCATCGTTGCCGAAGATCCCGGCCTGGCCGGTCGCATCCCAACCGAACCGACCCCGTGTGCGACGAATTCTCGCTCCGAGCTGCGCACCGTACAGGTTGTTGGTCGTGCGAACGTTGTAATTGCCTTGCTCTCCGGGAACGACTCCATCGGCGGCAATGTTGAGCTTCTCGCCGATGTTGAAGTAGCGAAAGCCGGCAAACCATGTCAGAGATTGAGTGCCGACCACACGGTTGCCAGATCCGTCACCGACCTGACAGCAGCCACTTCCGTCGCAGCACTCCTCACAGCATCCGCAGCAGCAGGGAAAGTTCACCGCGAAACCATTGATCCAGGAAGAGTAATCCGTCTGAACTCCGGTCATGTTGAGAAAGACATTGCCACCTGTATCTCCCGGGAACACAAGCCCGCCAACCGGATCAGCGACAGCCGCAGACCCGTCCTGTGGAAAGAGTCCAAAGTACTCGAACTCCACTGCCCGACCACAGCCAAGGGGCATGCCGAAAGTTGCCTGCACGCCCGGAGTAAAGATGGAGGAATCGAGAGCCGAGGTTGACAGGAATGTCGTGGCCGGGCCGGGAAAGGCATCGACGACGATCGCCTGGTTCGAGAATCCGGAATCCCGAACCAGGAACAGTGCCTGGACCTGGCCATAGACTGAAGAACATGGGTCGCCAGAAAAAGGACGGCCACAGTTCCAAGTGGGGCGGCAACATCCATCGAGACAATCGTCCCAGTAATTTACGATTGGCGGAGCCGTCGTTTGCTGTTGGTCTGGCACTTGAGCCGACTCGCTCAACGCAAGCTGTCCCACGTCTTGCGCCAATGCCAGCGTGCCGCATTTTGAAGCGAGCACGACGAACAAAATCCCGACGGTTAATCGCATGGAATTCAACCACCAAGAGAAGTTCATATCCTGTTCCTTCGGCGAAAATGTTGGGGTGGGTGTGCGGTTACTCGGACTTTGAAGTTGAAGGTTTGAAAGGCGAGACAGAACAAACGGTAAAGTCCGGAATTGGCACTCCCGTCCGCTGTCATTGCCACGCGAAACCGAAACGGTTCTGCCGATGTCGCCGCCTCGAAGCGGAGCCATGAACAGAGCGACTGAGGCTCGCGTGCAAACTCGGAAACATTCCGACGACCGACAACTATGATTTTTCGAGGGCAATCGGTATCGGCAATATCTCCCCTTTCAACGGCATATCCGGCGCGGCAACTTGCTCAGAACTGAATCCGTCGAAACGACCGCAATAATGCGTGAATCCCCGACGAATGGCGCTATCGTGAAAACCCAACTCGTGCGATCAACCGCTGCGACGCGAATTCACGAACATCGTCGTCACAGTCCGCACAGACTCACACAGGTATGTGCCGAATTGCCGACCTGGGCAAAGGCGACCGCCTATATCGGTGGCGACAACTCGTGGTTTGGGGGTGCAGAGGCCAAATTTCCTGGGCTTCCGCAACAACCCTTCAACCAGCAAATGTTTCGTAACGAGCCACAATGACGGTGACGTTGTCGCGGGCTCCCTGTGCCAGTGACAGCGCAACCAGGCATTCGCACGCAATCGTTGAATCAATCACGGCTCGCAGGGTGGCCGCAATTTGTTGATCCGGGACGTAGCTAGTCAGGCCGTCGCCGGCTGTCCCCGGCGTTGGCCACGAATAAGTTGGCCCCCAAGGTGCAGGCAAGCGTCAGAGTCGTGCCCATGCCGTTGAGTTCGGGATGCTAGGCGACTTCGCGGAAAATGCTGGCATCCGCCTGCCGCAGCGCGTCCTGAAACTCGGCTAACACGCTCCCCCAATGTCCCCGATCAAATGTTGCGGCAGACTTGAATATTCAGCTCCACTTCGTGGGATTCCAAGTCTGAGTTCTTCATCGTCTCCATCACCACCACAAGTACCAGTTGCCGAACGTGGTATGTCCCCGACCTGCCATGCACAATGATGCGCCCCTAGATGGTCTCAACGCGTAATTGGTGAATGCGCCCGCCGGTTCCCTTCGCGATCAGACTTTCTAGACGGCGGTTTTGCTCCGCGCAATGGCTACGAGTCGGATGATCTTCGAGCAACGTGTGAAGTCGCCTCACCAACTGCGCGGGTAACAGCGGCTTGAGATGAAAGACGCTGATCGGAAAACACGAGATGTTGTCCAAAACCAGCAGATCACTGCACGAGGTCAAGATCATCACCGGCACGTTGGCGAGATCGAGAACGGCGTGCATCATCGCGATGCACGCCGTCGTCGCCGCCTCCCCACGGCAACTGCGGTTCCAACACGAGTACATCCGGCACTTGTTCGCGCAGCCGATCAACACACTCCAATCCATTGGGGACCGTGACGATTTCAAAGCCCTCCCGTGAATGTTCGCGGTATTCAGCCATCAGAGATTCATCTGGGTCCGCAATCAAAACTCGAATGTCCTTGGAATCATGCGACCGCGACTGAGCAACTACTCCGTTATTCATGAAGAACAATTCTCCGTTTAAGTGTGGCTGTTCCTAATGCGATCGAACCGCGACCAAAACTGTCTGATGACTTCAGGTGGCAGAAGCTTTATTTGGACCGCGCAGCTTCTTTCACTTCGTCCCGCTTCACGAGCTCTTTGATCTTTTTCTCTTCCCAGTTCTTAGCGACACCGCCACCGAACACCTGGAAAGCGTTCAGCAGTAGACCAGCTCCCCAGCCCAAGAGAACCCAGTGGAACCAGAGCTTGTCGGGCTGTTGGACCAGATTGAGCGTGGTCAAGCCTGCGTTCACGGCCACGTACGCGGCGAAATGGATCCAGAATTCCTTGAGCTTCTGCACCTGCTTGGTAGCCACTTGATAGCGATCTGTTTCTGTCATCATTTCTCTCCTTGTTTCTTTGAAATAAGTGTGCGAGCGAGGGTCGGCGGACTGGCTGAGTTCCGCCCTACTGAAATCTCGCAGTGGTTCTGATTAATCCACCTCTCAGAGCCTGCCAGTCACTCTCTAAGCTGATTTTGAAACTCTCCCACAGACTGAGTTGAGCGATCACATTTTCTTGAACACGAACGCCATGTATTTCGAGCAGTTATGAACGTGGGCATGGGCTTGGACCGCCTCCGCGACGTCTTTCCAATCTGCCCGCGAGAAGGACCGGAAAAGCGGATTTTTCCACTGCAACAACCGCCGACCCCAGTTCGAGTTTCCCAGAGTTGAAAGGAACTGAAACAAACTCTGGATGGGACGAGTGACTCGATGACTCCAGTCACTGCTCGACACCTTTTGGAATCCTGCATCGCTCGCCACGCGTTCGTACTCAGGGACCGAAAACAGATCACTCCACTGCCAGATGTCGCGGACAACCTGCGTTTCCGGATCGTCGCGATGACTTCGATCCGCGTCCGTGTTCCAGGCAAAATCGACGACGATCAATCGCCCGCCCGGACGCAACACGCGGTGGGCCTCACGCAGAAACCGCTCCCGGTCGGGAAAGTGAAAAGCCGCCTCCAGGCACATCACCCGGTCGAAAGAAGCATCCGGGAAGTCGAGCTGCATCGCATCGCCCGTCATGTACGACAGCTTGGCGACTTGGCCGAAGAGCGTGCGGGCGACATGTACGTTTTCATGCAGAAAATCCAATCCGACGACCGTCGCCTGAGGGAACAGGCAATGCACGATGAATGAGCTTTTTCCTCGGCCGCAGGCGACGTCGAGAACCTTGTGGTGCCGCCCGACC
>JANNDA010000744.1:0-22926 GCA_031387195.1 Planctomyces sp.
GCGTGCAACAGCGGCGTCAGCAACTCGACACCGTCGGCTTTCTCAAAGAGGACTTCGTTGAAGAGGTCGTCGGCAAAGGATCGAACCGTTGGGTTGCCGCGTTCGAGCCGGTCATTCAGCGGACCGAATCTCACGAATGGCACGACACCGGGTGGGTCGTTGTGGTGCAACAGCCGACCTCGATTCGGGACTGACTCCGATGGGCGTGGAACAATCAGGGGTCAGGCACCGCAAAGTGTGTCGCGCGAGCCAATCTATGAGCGCACCGGTTGAGGATCGTTCTTCATTTTCTCGCTGGAGCGAGGCACGGTGCGTGGGCGAGTTTCGGTCGAGCGCTTGGTCTTCGGTGTCGCTTTACCATTCGTTCCGGAATCGTTTTTCCCTCGCTCGGTCGGTGTCTTGTTGGACGAACGAGACGAATTCTTGAGCAACAGACTCTCGAGCATGTCCCCGACTCGGAAGGCACCAGCGGGAACGCCGGTGAGCGATTGGCCCAGACGTTTCCAGAAGAGTTCGATCAGTTGTTCGGTGAGTTTCGATCCCGCTTCGGCATCGGAGTCGAGCAGATTGCCGAAGGGCAAATCCAACGACTCAAACAAATCTCGGACGATCTTTTCGCGAGTCGCTTGAGCGGACCTGATCCAATTGACGAGCTGATCGAAGGGCGACAAGTTCGATTCATCCAGCGCGAGTTCGAGGCTGGAGATGAGGTCTTCGGTGACTTTGGCCGCAGCGTCGTTCCGCGCGAGTTCGTCATCCCCTCCGACAACTCCGAAGGCGACAAATCCGCCAGTACCGCCGTTGCCTCCCAGACCCAGTCCGACCGGGATCGCGCTTGGACCGCCGACATTGATCGAAACCTGGAGGTTGGCACCGTCACTCAGCGATTGACTGACGACCGTGGATTGAGTTTCGGAGCCTGAAGACGAAGCGATCGCAACGTTGAAGGGGCCACCGAGTCCCGCGAACAGCAGGGAGTAGGTCCCCTCGACCGGCAGTGGCACGATCAACAACTCGACGGCCCCATTCCCGGAGTAGTACGACCCCGGAATGTTGTTGACGAGTCCCGTGCCGGCAGTGAAACCGGCCTGCCGACCCTCCGGATCGGTGACCAGGAAATCGACCGGGTCCACCACGATCACTAAGTAGTCGGTCAGCCCGAGCGCCTGCGCCGTTTGCTCCGCAAGCTGCTGCAAGAGCGCGAGCACTTCGAGCGAATCGAAGCCCGTCAGTGCTTTCTGGTCGAGAATTTGTTGCTCGAATTCTCGGAAGAGATTGGCCCCTTGCTGGGGGGTGACGACGGAGGGATCTCCGTCGTTGTCGCCGATCAAGTCGCTGCCGGCTTGGCCATCGATCGTGTCGTTGCCGGCTTGCCCATCGATCGCGTCATTGTCGTTGCCGCCAAGCAGGCTGTCGTCTCCGTTGCCGCCGAGAATCGAATCGAAGCCATTGCGGCCATCGACCGTGTCACCGCCGTCGCCACCGATGAGGCTGTCGTTTCCGCTGCCGCCGATGATCGAGTCCGCGCCGTCGCCACCATTGAGTGTCACGGCCAGGTTGAAGCCGCTGGCATCCAGAGTGTCGTTACCGCTGCCGCCATTAATGATGACTGCGGTGCCGGCGGCGGACGGACGCGAATCGACGATACTCCCGCCGTTAAGAACTTGGATATAGTCGCCCACTCGACGAACGGACCAGAAATCGGCCGTTAACGGATCGAGGTCGTTAAGAGTCACCGTCCCGCCTGACTGAGTCAGCGTGACGTCATTGCCTCCCACGCCGCCCGCATACGACACGATAAACGTCACACTGCCGTTGTCCGAGTTAATCGTGACGATCGAGCCTTCTTCAACGCCATTGAACAGGCCGATCACCGGATCATCGTCGTCATTGTTGATGATCACGATCTGCTGACCGGGCAGGCTGTTGATCATGCCTGACAGACTCAGTGTCGCACCGCCCAGCATGACCGAGCCGGTGACATCGAGTTGGTCATGCGAATCGCCGGGGCTGTTGCCATTCACTTCGACGTCGAGCGTCGAGCCGCTCACGAAAGTGATGTCGCCTGTTCGCAGGATTCCCGGCGAGTTGCCCGGCGCGACCCTGCCGCCGATGTTGACCGTAACTGAGCCGTCGATCTGTCCATCTCCACCCAATGTCGCACCGTTGGCGACCGTGGTTGCGGAGATCGTCGAGCCGTTGACGAACAGCGTGCCGCCGTTGATTGCGGTGACTCCGGTGAACGTGCTCATCCCCGACAACGTGAGCGAGCCGTTGCCGCTCTTCGTCAGACTGAAATCGTTCCCCAGATTTCCGGCTCCGCCCAACGTGCCAGAGAACTCAAAGTCTCCAGCGTTGTTGATCGTCAACCCGCCTGCCGTTGAGGAGCCATTGATGACCGATCCGGAATCCGACAACCCACCCAGCGTTTCCGCGAAGCCGTTCAATTGAAACGTCGCCGAGGGTCCGACCGACAACACGGTGCCGTCGTTGATGCGATCCGAACCGTCGAGTTTGAAAACTCCGCTATCGAGGTGAATGGTCCCCGTCCCGGCGTTCAGACCTGACGTACCGATGGTGAGATCGTTCACTTTGTTCACTTCGCTGATGACCTGGTCACCGTTCCCGCTCGTCGAACTGTTGAGGAAGTCGGCATTGATCGCCAGCGGATTCAAACTCTCTCCGACGCCGCCAGAGCCTGCGGAAATCGTCACGACCACCGCGCGAATGTCTTCCATCGCACCGCCGGAAATGATCGCTCCCGATCCCGAAGGATTTAGCATCAACGAGACATTGCCGTTGTTCGCGTCCAGCGTCCCGGTCGTGCCGGTGAAGTGGATGTCGTTGTTTCCGCCGGTGGTCAGCGTGATATCGGTCGGTGTCTGGCGAGTGATGCTGATGCTGTTGCTGATCGTGATCGTACCGCTCGCCTCATCGCCGATGAGTAGCGTCCCCGCGCGGACCCGATCGAGTTCGGCATCGGTCAGGCTCAGGCTGCCGACAGTTTCCGTGCCGAGGTTGATCGGGCGGTTCGTCTGCGAGGGAATGAAACTGACCGTGTTCGTGTCGGCGTCGAGGAATCCGTTGAGGCTCACGTCGGCCGCTCGGATCATGATCGCGTTGTTGCCGGTCTTGACGCCCCCCGCGCGGAATAAGCCCAACTGCACGTTGACGATGCTGTCGGCTCCCGAACTGACTCCGACCGCCGTGCGACTTAAGGTCAGCGAACTGACGCCCCCATCAAACCGCACGGTGCCGTCGAGATCCGCTGTCGCATTGCCGCCGATCTGCTGAATCGAATTGCCGCTGACGTCCCATTCGAGATCGCCGGAAACTTTCGAGATCGTGGCGTTCGTGGGTGTCGAGTCCAACGAGTACAAGTCGATCGGCAGTGGGGTGCCCTGAAACGAAACCATGTCCTGGTACTGAATCCCGTCGAAGTGCAGGAACAAGCCGAACTGCGGCTTTGAGAAGTCAAACTCGACAGTCTCGAATTGCTGAGCAAAGTGCGTTTCGACAAAACCGCCCGAAGTCTGAACCGGCGAGTAGATGCTTGGGTCGCCGAAGTGGGCAGCTCCACCGCTATTCTGCACGGTAGTGCTCGCCGTTGACCTCACGGATATTTGGACTGTCGTTTCACCGGACAAAGTGCCTTGTCGCGTAGTCGCATTCCAATCGACGAATTCCTTGAACGAGGTGATCACAAACGTCCCCGATCCGTCATTGTTGCTGTCGGCATCGGCCGTGAACTGACCACCGACTTCCGTGAACTGACCACCGACTTCTTCGGATGCCGCCGTGTCGATGGGGACTTCGTTGATCGCGATGCCGTTAACCGCCGTCAAACTCACGTCTCCGCCCTTCGAAACAATCGCTTTGTTGACCGTCAGTGAACCAGTCGTTGAGACCGCGATGGGGGCATTGTCGGTGAAGATTCCCCCCGGTGCCGAGTTCACGCCGATCGTGAGGTTGCCGGTGTTGTTGAGAAACACGCCGCCGCTCATTGCCGCTAGCGCGGAGACGGCGGTGACCGACGTCTCCAACGCGCCGAATGGGGACAACAGCCCGACTCCCGTGGACGAATCGAGCGAGAGACTCCCCGCAACAATGTCCGTGACCAAGTCCCCGCCGTCGCTGATCGCCCCCCCCGCCGCACGCAGTTCAACCGTGTTCGTTCCCGCATTCAATCCGGTCACCGAAATCGAACCGCCAGCAATCAACACGGAGTTCGAAAATGTCGCACCGGTGATCGTCACCGGCCCGGTGCTCTGCACTTGAAAGCCCAGTCCACCGCCGAGACCGAGAGGAGGCGGCGGTTCGCCAATCAGGATCGTCTCGAATCCGACTCCCAACGCGGCGATGTCCGAATCGGTGATGTCGAACGACGCATCTCCCGGGGTCTCTGACTCGGCCCCAACTTTGATCGCGGCATTTCGCTTGATCGGTGCCAGCGTGAGCATCGACGTGCCCGACCCCGTGACCGAACCGGCGTCGCCGTTGAAATCCACCTCTTCCGCACGCAGCAGCGTCGGTCCAGTCAGCGAGAGCGCCGTCGTGAACGACTGCGACTTGGTTGTGCGAATCGATCCGCCGGTCACTTGCGTCAGCCCAGCGGCCACGGACAAGGATCGCAGCGGCGATATGTTTCCGACGGGACCGTTCAGATTGACGGTCGCCGTTCCAGCGTTGAGGCTCAGCGAGAACTGCGACTCGACGACATACGGAAATGACAGATTGGCATCCTTATCGTTCCACCGGCCCGGATCAGCCAGGTCGCTACCAATCAGTTGGGCCGCATTCTCGACGTTGCCTGAATTGTTCGGCTCACCAGACGCCCAATTCGAATACTGGAAATCCACCGCCGTTCCGTTGGAATCGCCTTCCCAAAACTGCACGCCGTCGTCGGGTCCAGCATCCCATTCCCAGCGTCCTTCGACATCCGCGTCGGAGGCCGCGATCCAAACATCGTTGGCACCGACGATCGTCTGCACCGCGTCTTGTTCCGCCTGCGAACGGATCGTGACCAAGTATCCGCCCGGCACGTCCAACGGTGCCTGATCCTTGGCGTCGGCGTACGAAAGCGAAGTCGTCTTCAACGTGTAAGCCGAACTGGAATCGACTGCGCCATCAATCAGTACGCTGCCGCCCGAGCCGGAACCCGTGGCGATGATCACGTCGTTCATCAGCACTACGTTGCCGAACAGGCTGACTTTCCCACCAGCCGTCCGGAGGTCGGCTCCGAGTCGAATCATCTCGGCCCGCAGCGAGATGTCTGTGGGGCTCAGCGTATTCAGTGGAGTGTTGATGACGATCAGGTCATCGCCAACCTGTCCATCACTATCAAAGCCATTGATCAGAATGTCGTTGCCATCACCACCATGCAGGCGGTCCAGACCACCGCCTCCGTCCAACCTGTCCGCAAACTCCGAACCGGTGATCATGTCGGCACCACCACCGGCATTGACGCGGACGATGAGCGGATGTTGAACGGCATTGATCGTCACCCCACTCAAGTTAATAACGTTGGAGGAGTTGCCAGTCGCCCGGACATCCAGGACGGCCAATTGCGTGTCGATCGCCAACAGCGGCAGGCCGCCGTTATCGACAAACAAGCCATTCACAAGCACTCTGTTCGAGCTGTCAACTGTGACTGTGATGTCGTCATTGTTGTCGGCGTTGATTTGGAGCGTTCCGCCCGCCGTGCTGAAGCCTGTCGTGACCGACAGTACCAGCCGCGATTCCAGCGTTTCGACCCAGGCCAGCACATTATCACGGCGACGCCGATGCCGACGATTGTGCCGAATGAAAGTCTGCAATTCTGGGAGAGAGTGTGGATTCATTCCACTGAGCCAAGGTGTCAACAACATGGCAGAACCTGTCATCGAAAGGCAAATTGCAAGGCAACGCCGCGTGGCGACAATCTCCGCGCTGTGCAACTCCGGCCCAATTCAAATCGGTTGGAGTCACTCGCATCACAGCGAGACAGCCTAGTCGAACACTCTAACAGTGAATTGTGAGCGGACGTAATCCGAACTTTCGGCGTGATTTGCCGGTCAAGTACAACCCGCAGCGTCCAGCCAGCTACAATAGTCAGGAGCGCTTCAAGCCGTCCGCACGCCGATCGTCAGCAGCAGATTGGCCCACAAATTCTGGTCCGCCGTTTGAATCGTCAGGACATGATCACGCGAGGCGACAGCGTCGTAAAAATCCCATTTCGGAATCGGTTGCAATACGATCGGGGAGTTTGCTGCGGCAAACAACTGACGATACTCGGCCCAAATCGGCGGATCGCCACGCAACGCATACGGGTCATCTGCTGGAATCCCCATCGTGTTCGCCGCCTCGATCGGCAACGCGGCGAGCAGCGCTTCGAGCACCTGCGTGCAACTCACGACTCCCGGTGACAGATTCAAGCTGACCAACTGAGCGTTCGGCCCCAACGTATTCGACGCCGGATAATTCCCGTCTGCAATCAGCACCTTCGAGTGATGACCTGCTCGCGCGAGAATGGCGGTGATTTCTGGATGCAACAACGTGTGTTTCAGCATGATGGTCTTCCTTTTTTCGACAACCCGTAGCCACAAGCTTCCAGCTTGTGAGCTCTCTCTCTGACTTTCCCAACGTTCTCCACAATGGCGAACGTCCTCCGTCGTGCCATTTTCAGGCAAGCTGGAAGCTTGCACTACGGTGGCGTTACGCGAGCCCGGCTTTCAACGCTTCCAAGTGCCGAGCAAAATGCTCGGCCAGCACTTCGGTATAGGTATCGGGATGCGAGTCCAACACGCTGCGTACTGCTTTGCCGAGTTCCGGATGTGTCAGCGTTGATCCGAACGTGCAATGCAGAATCTGTCGTCCCGGAGCAGTGAAGCCCTTACCGGCAGGGACGTCGCACCACATTTCCAAATAGGTCTGCTCCAGTTCCCGCGCCGAGCCCAGTTGCTCCGGAGCAGGTACGCCGCTCAACGTGGCCGAGACATGATATGTCGCCTTGTCCGTGTCGTACCGGGCGCGAGCGAACGAGATGATCTCACGAAACAATCGCTCGTCATGTCGCGCGACCACTCGCAGGGCTTCGAGGTAACTTGTGCCAGCCGTCTTCACGTGGAAACGGCCTTTCGTTGCTCGGGACAAGGCCGCGTACATCGACAATTTGTCCGAGCCCGAATGCAGGCTGAGCTTGTACGGGCCGAGCATCGCCGCGATCGCCGCATGATCGTGCAGTGATCGGTCCAGCAATGTGAGGTCGCCCTTGAAATCGACCCCCTTCTCAAAGTCACCGACAAACCGCGGTGCGAGGCTGACCAACTTCATTCCGCGCGACAGACATTGATCCACGATGATGTAGTGCTCGGCGAGCGTCGTGGGATTGTCCGTTTCATCGACGCTCAACTCGATCTCAAACTCGCGGCCCGCCTTCGTCTGTACGTCGCGAATGTAGTCCGACAAGCTGACCGCTTGATTGATCGCTCGGCCGTATTTGACCGCTGCTTGCAAGCAGGCACGTTCGGTAAAATCAATGACGGTTCCAGTCGCCAGAGAAACACGCCGGCCGACGTACCGAGACACCCAGCCGACCTCGCCTTCGATCTTTTGGGCATGATCGCGCAACGCCGCTTCGTCATACGCATCCGCATTCGGATCGACAGCTCCAGACGGATCGATTGTAAAAAACGTGAACCCCACCGACGCCGTGCGATCGACATCTTCTGAAGTCTTCAAATGATCGGCGTCGGCTCCACTGATACCGGTCCAACCTGCGGCTGTCATGCCGCTGACGGCATCGTCGATGACCTGTTGCGGACTACGCAGCGTCCGCGTCATCTCCCGAATTGACTGCTGCGGAAAGATCGGCTCAATTCCGCAGGAAACTCGCTTCATCGCCTCAATGTGGCCTGGCGTGGCTGAGCCAATTCGATCTCCAAAACCAAAACTCGGCTTCATTCCGAGAGTCTGAAACTTCATGGGAACCCTCATTCATTTCAAGCATCAAGAGCAACGAGGGCGGGAACATAATGCTTACCGCCGTTGCCGTCTAACTGCGTGTTAAAAATGGAGGATGAGCGCTCTTGCCCGTCTTTCCTGATGAAACTTTGACGGGCAAGAGTGCCCGTCCTACTGCCTCAACCAGCCAGCGTCATTCACCTGATCGAACCCTAGAAAACACCCACACGCGACCATTGCTCCGCAAACCATTTGAGATTTCAATCCCGCGACGAAAACAATGCCCGATAGGGCCGACCCACTCGATCCACAAACTCCAGCAGGCAGGAAACAGATCACATGGCTAAGTCGCTGAACATCGGCATGATCGGCTATGGCTTCATGGGCCGAGCCCACTCGAACGGATACCGACGAGTTCCCAACTTCTTCGATCTGGAATACCAGCCGGTGCTCAAGGCCGCGTGTGCTCGCAACGAAGAGGCGATCAAGAAATTCGCCGCGACCTGGGGCTATGAATCGACCGAGACCGACTGGCGAAAGCTCGTCGAACGCAAGGACATCGACGCGATCGACGTGTGCGTGCCGAACAATCTGCACAAGGAAATCTGCCTCGCTGCGGCAGCCAACGGAAAGATGATTCTCTGCGAAAAGCCGCTGGCCATGAACGTGGCCGAAGGGGAAGAAATGTGTCAGGCGGTCGAGAAGGCCGGCGTCGCAAACACTGTTTGGTACAACTACCGCCGCATTCCCGCAGTCACGTTCGCAAAGCAATTGATCGATCAAGGCAAGCTCGGCCGCATCTTCCATTACCGAGCGAACTTCTTGCAGGACTGGACGATCTCCGCCGACCTGCCGCAGGGTGGCCAGGGACTCTGGCGACTTGACGCTGCCGCCGCCGGAAGCGGTGTGACAGGCGACCTCTTGGCTCACTGTATTGATACCGCCATTTGGCTCATCGGTGGCGTGCAGAATGTCTCGGCGATGACAGAAACGTTTATCAAAGAGCGAACGCACAATCTGACCGGCAAGGTCGAGAAAGTGACCATCGACGACGCCTGCGCATTCCTTTGCCGCTTTAATAACGGTGCTCTGGGGTTGTTTGAATCGACTCGTTACGCCCGTGGTCACAAGGCTCTCTACACATTGGAAGTCAACGGCGAGCACGCCTCGCTGAAGTGGGACTTGCACGACCTGCACCGGCTCCAGTGGTTTGACCACCGGGATGAAGGAAACCTGCGCGGCTGGCGCTCGATTCACGTCACCGACGGCGATCACCCTTATATGGATAAGTGGTGGGTGCCCGGTTTGCAAATCGGCTACGAACACAGCTTCGTGCATCAGGTCGCTGACTTCTGCGAATCGCTCGCCAAGGGTGAGCCTTGCGGCCCAACCTTCCGCGATGCACTCGAAACACAGAAAGTCTGCGACGCGGTCCTCGGTAGCGCAAAGAGCGGCCAATGGGTCAACGTCTGAATCAGACTTTTGAATTCGATCCGAAGCGTTTACCATCTTCGCCCAACAGCCCGGCTGCTCGAATGAGTCGCCGGGCTGTTGTAGTTCTCATTTGCGAAAACACCTGCGGTTCGCCGCGCCAGAGCCGCAAGGCATTACTCCACGAAAGGATCGTCGGCCATGGAACGCGAGCCGATTTCCGCCGAAGGCTACAACAAACTCCGCGAAGAAGTTCGGCGACTCGAAGAAGATGAGATGCCGAAGCTTGCCGTGCTGATTGCCGACGCGCGCGCCGAAGGGGATCTTCGTGAGAACGCTGAATACCACGGCCAGCGTGAAAACCAAGGACGCATGCAGGCTAAGATTTACCAATTGAAATCGCGGTTGGCCAATTGCGTCATCGTGGATAAAGGCTTGCAGCCGAAAGGTGTTTCCGGATTCGGTTCGATCGTGATGCTGAAGGACATCAGCACCAGCAAGTCAGAAGGCTATGAACTGGTCGGCCCCGGCGAAGAGGACTACGACGCCGACATCATGAAAATTTTAATGAGCGGCCCGCTCGGCCAAGCGATCACCGGAAAGAAAGTGGGCGATACAGTCGAGCTTTCGACACCACGGGGAAATCGCCGACTTGAAGTGACCAAAGTGGACTGAGCCGAGCGTCGAGTCCTTCGCTCGCCAAGAAATCTCAACTGAGGAGCACGTGATGCGAAAAGTTTGGGCAATGGTCGTGGTGTTGAGCGGCAGTTTGTTGACGGCCTCAGCACTCAGCGCTGGTGATTGGGCGGAGTTTCGAGGCCCGACCGGGCAGGGTCACGCTTCCGATAGCAAACTTCCCATCGAATGGTCGGCGGAAAAGAATGTTGCTTGGAAGACACCGATCTCCGGCAAAGGCTGGTCGTCGCCGATCGTCATTGGCAACCAAATTTTCGTGACGACCGCAGTGCCGAAGGAGGACGACTCGAAAGATCAGTCACTCCGCACGCTGTGCCTCGACAAAACATCGGGCAGCATCGTGTGGGACATTGAGGTCTTCCAACAGGACGGCAAGACCGCCGGCCCGATCCACTCCAAAAATAGTCATGCGAGTTCCTCGCCGATCTCCGATGGCAAGCACGTCTTCGTCCATTTCGGAACTCACGGCACCGCCTGTTTGACGCTCGACGGGAAAATTGTCTGGCAGAATTTGGAACAGAAATACGTACCGCGTCACGGCAACGGCAGCTCGCCAATTTTTGTCGATGATCTGCTCGTTGTTTGCTGTGACGGCGCGGACATTGACTACGTTGTCGCTCTGGATAAGGCGACCGGAAAAGCTCGTTGGCGTAAGGTTCGCGAACATGCGAAAGGGTCGAAGTTCTCGTTTGGAACGCCGCTGCTGATTGAGGTCAATGGCGAGCAGCAGATCGTCGCCCCCGGAACATTTCACGTCGCCGCTTATCAACCGAAAGATGGTTCGGAGATTTGGCGAGTCGATTATGGGGACGGCTATTCGGTCATCCCGCGTCCGGTTTTCGGTCACGGACTCGTGATTGTCAGCTCTGGCTACGACAGTCCGACTCTGTTGGCGATTCGGCCAGACGGCAAAGGCAACGTCACGGAAACGCACGTCGCTTGGAAAGTCTCCAAGAGCATGCCTCATACCCCAAGCCCCTTATTGGTGGGAGACAATGTCTACGTCGTGAGCGACGGCGGTGTCGCGACGTGCTTGGACGCGAAGTCTGGGGAACAAGTCTGGCAGAAGCGATTGGGCGGAGCATTTTCCGCCTCGCCGACATTTGCGAACGGCAAAATCTACTTTCAGAGCGAGCAAGGTGACGCAATCGTCGTCGAACCCAACTCTGAGTTCGTCGAAGTGGCTCGCAACTCACTGGAACCGCGCACGTTCGCCTCCTATGCCGTTGCCGACGGAGCGTTTTTCATTCGAACGGAAACTCAACTTTATCGCATCCAGCAGAAGTAAACACGACGCGCCAGCGAGTGGTCGAAATCGGAACTATTCGCTATCGCGTCCCTGCTCGGGCAACAAAAAAGGCTCTTCAGGGGGAACCTGAAGAGCCTCAGTGTTTCTACTGCGACGATTTAAGCTTCCGGACGTGCTCGTGCCGGGCCATGATCTGTGCAGTCGTCGTTGTGCCACAACGGCATGCCCGCCGCATAGCGTGCGGCCAGCATCAGCACTTTATCCTCTGACCCAGGTTTGGCCTTCGTCGGCGACGTGGGATTGACCCCAATCGCCTGGAAATCAACATCCTCGTACTCGTCGGAAAACTCCGAGTCTTCGAGGTGCATTTCATCTTGAAAGCCAACTTCTTCATCGAGGTCGGAATCTGCCTCGAGCGGATACGACATTCGTCAAACTCCAATTTCTAACGGGTTTTGGTGACAAACTAACAAGAGATTGAGAGCCATCGCGTACCGTGGTCTCGTTCTCATTCAACACGAACAAAATTCGCGGAACTCAGACGGCGTGTGGTGAAGGAAAAGCGATCCATCAACAACACAAAAATCTCTAACAGGAGGGAAATCAAAGGTGGGTAGTCTGAAAGACGGGCGAATTGTCCGGAGAGATCCCCTTCATGTCAACAACTTTTTCCGAAATCCAAACACAGGCACGAACTGCATCATTCCGTGGTCGGCCGATTGACGCCATATCGCTTTAATTTGCGATCCAACGTCGATCGTTCGATGCCGAGGATCGCCGCAGTCTGTGACTTGTTCCAACTGGTCCGTTCGAGTGTCGCCAGAATGTATTCCTGTTCGAGGTCTTCTAGCGATTTCTCAAATTTCGCAGTCTCGGCGAGTGAGGCGGCAGGTGCCGGAACTAGCCCCGGCGGTTGTTGAGCACCGGGTGACTGCTGGAGCATTGTCGGCGGCGTACCGACGGCGACTGGAGTACGAAGCCCTGACAATTGAATATCCGCCAGCGTGATGCGGTCGCCGGTGCTGAGAACAACGGCTCGCTCGATGCCGTTCTGCAATTCGCGAACATTTCCCGGCCAGTTGTAATTCTGCAACAGTTCCATGGCCTGTTCGGCGAAGCCACGGACTGGACGGCCGGTCTTTTTTGCGAACCGCTCCATGAAATAGTGAGCGAGGAGCGGGATGTCCGTCGGATGTTCTCGCAACGGCGGAACCGTGAGTTCGACGACGAACAAGCGGAAGTAAAGATCCTTGCGAAAGATCTTCTCTTCGATGGCTTTTTCAAGATCGCGATTCGTGGCGGCGACCACGCGAACATCCACCGTAATCGGCGTGCTTCCGCCGACCCGCTCAAACGGATGTCCTTCCAGAACGCGCAGAAATTTCGCCTGAATCGACAGGCTCATTTCACCCACTTCGTCGAGAAATAGCGTGCCGCGATGAGCTTGCTCAAACTTTCCGGGCTTACGTCCCGTCGCGCCCGTGAACGAGCCTTTTTCGTGGCCGAAGAGTTCGCTTTCGAGAAGAGATTCGCTCAACGCTGCACAGTTCATGCAGACGAACGGTCGGTTGCGACGCTCGCTGCTGAAGTGAACCGCACGAGCGACTAACTCTTTGCCGACGCCGCTTTCGCCCCGAATCAACACGGTCGCGTCAGTCGGAGCGATCCGCCCGATCGTTTGCTTCAGATGTTGCATTTCCGGACTGTTGCCGACCAGTTCCGAGTCGATCGCCAATTGATGACGCAGCACTTCGTTTTCGGTCTCGACTCGTGCAAGTCCTTCGACCAATGACTGCTTTTCGCGGATGTTGTCGAACGCCATCGCCATCTGATCGGCAACGGCCAGCGCAAATTCTAGATGCTCCGGCTCCAACGTTTTGTCGCTGAGTGTGGAATACAAATGGATCAATCCGTGGACCATCTCTCCAGAGCGAATCGGAGCACAAATCACACTCCGTGCCTGAATCTCATCCAGGCTGTCGCGATCGGAAAGCTTGCTGTCATCAGCCACGTTTCTAGCCAAGACCGCCTCGCGATCATCCAGCACCATTCGCGAGAGCGATTTCGAGATTGTTTTATACGATTGATTGTCAGAAGCCTTGTAGACCACCAATCGCAGTTGTGCCGGACGAGCACCTCCAGCGAGCGGCTTCGGCAGCATCAAGACCGCGCCGATATCTGCCTTTGTCGCTGCGAGGAGTCCGTCCAACACGACCTCGGCCAGTTGCTTTTCATCTTTGGCCGAACCCATTTCAACGGCCAGCTTCCAGAGTTGAGCGAGATCTTGACTGAAGCGGTCTCGCCCGGCGGTTTCGGCAGTGCTCGCGGGGGAATAACGAGTTCGTTTCTTGCGTGAGATGATCTCTGGTTCGCTGCCTCGCGCTGAGGCGACGGGGACATTGTCCCGCGTTTCGGTGGGCGATTCGAGTTCGTCGTCGTCATTCTCCTCTGCCGTTGCTGAGTTCGCGAGTTCATAAGTAAAGACAATCTCGCACGCGCCGAGTTGAATCGTCTGACCGTCTTCCAGTTCCCAATCGCCCGACATCTTGTGGCCATCGACCAGCGTGCCGTTTCGGCTACCGAGATCACGCAGAATCCACATCGGCCCGGCTTGAAAGATTTCAAAGTGGTTGCGGCTGGACATCTCGTCGCGCACGACGATGCGATTCGTTGGCGCTCGGCCAACAGTCGTGACCTGGCCGGGAGTGAGCCGAAACACGTCTTTCCATTTATCGCCGTCGCGAACAACGAGATAAGCCACTGAAGCAGGGCGTTCGGAAGCCTGAGAACCAAGTTGTCCACGGTCGCGAGGCATGAGTGACTTTGAGCGTAAGGAGCCGGATTGTCCGTCCGGCGAACCAAGTGAGTGCGGCAAAGTTGCAAGTTCGGACGCAGGTTAAGCCCGCCAAATCTCGAATTCAACACGCGATCCGAAGCATCGGCTGCGGGTTCCCCGGTGACTGATTCCACATCCGATCAAACGACCGAGAGTTTGATCAGCTCGTCGGCCAGACAAGTTCGTCGAACGAATCGTCCGCAGCGAGGGCCACCGAATTGTTGTCCGTGGAGACCGCATTGATTTCGCTGGCGATCAAAGTGGTCGGTGCCGTGAACTCGGACTCAACGTTCGCGACCACCGGTTGGACGATCTCCGAAGCTGCGTTCGTGTTCTGGATTTCAGCGGGCGTGCGTTCTTGTTGGAGTTGACTCGGATCCAACGAGGCGAGTTCGTGCAGCGCGTACTGTGCGGCGAGTTGCTCCGCCTCTTTCTTGTTTTGGCCCCAGGCCGAGGGAAACGATCGTCCGGCAATTACGGCTCTGATGTGAAAGCACTTGGAATGATCAGGCCCGCGTTCGTCGAGAACTCGGTATTGCGGAGTTGCCCCCAAAGATTTCTGCGACACGTGTTGCAGCAGGCTCTTGTAGTTTTGAGCGTGCAACGTGTCTGCCGCGTTTTCGATTTCCGGATTCACAAGTGGATTGAGAAACGTCTGAATCGCCTCCAGGCCACCGTCTAAATAAATGCCCGCAATCAATCCCTCGAATGCACCAGCCACGATCGATGAGGGAATGCGACCGCCTCCACCGATCCCTTTGCCGACCAAGATATAACGTTCAAGTTGGACTCGATCGGCCATGATGGCACAGGTCGCTCGGCTGACGACGATCGACTTGATACGCGTGAGTTCCCCCTCATCCGCTTCGGGAAACCGCTGAAAGAGCGCTTCGCAAACGACAACTCCGAGAATTGCGTCCCCAAAGAATTCCAACCGCTCGTTCGAGTGCAGTCGAGTTCGTGCGGTCGAGGAATGGGTCAGGCACATGACCAGCAACTCGCGATCGCGAAAGGTGTAGTTCAACGTCGTTTGGCATTCATCGAGCAACGCTTCGAGTGCGGCGATGTCTGTGAGCTCCGGCATGCCCGACTGTTCCGTGAGGTTTACAATTCTGCGACCCGCGCGATCAAAAAGTCCAGCGCGCGACAGGAGGCTATGGCTGCGGAAATTGGTTGTCAACGAGCGTTTCTTGGCACACGGCGATAGGCCGAGATATCATTCTCCCTCCAACAGCATCGAATCGAATTGCGTATGAGTCCGCATTCCAATGTGCGGTCATTGCAATGCGGAGCGTTCCCGAAATCTCCTGAGAAAAAAGGTGAGACCATGCGACAGTTGAGTAAACACGTTTCCTGGATGATTGCGTCGGTCGGTGTGATTTGTTTGGCCGTCAGCCTGTCTGACGTAATGCCGCGTCGGACGGTGACTGCGGCTCCGACGGCTGCAGATGCGCGGCAGTTGTCGGCGATTTTTCGGGAAATCTCTCGCGAGGCGATTCCCAGCATCGTTGCCATCGAAACACGTGGCAAAGCGGTGGCTGCGAATGGGCCGGATCTCGATGACGAAGACTCGCCACTTGGCGATCTTTTCCAGCAGAACCCGCAGTTCCGTGACTTCTTTCGCGATCGTCAACGTAAGGGTGGCGAAGCACCGCGCTCACGTGGTATGGGGTCAGGCTTCATCATTGATGAAGCGGGGGTGATCATCACGAACAGCCACGTGGTGCGCGGCGCGGAGGAAGTGAAGGTGCGACTCCAAGACGGCCACGAATACGCCGCAACTGACATCAAAATTGATGACGTATCAGACGTCGCCGTGCTGCGTATTAACGGAGCGAAAGGGCTCAAGGCTCTCAAGTTCGGCGATAGCGATTCGGCCGAGATCGGCGATTGGGTAATGGCCGTCGGCAATCCGTTTGATGTCGGCGTGACGGTCACTGCGGGGATCATCAGCGCAAAGAGCCGGGGGCTGGGCATCGCTGTCCGCGAAGACTTTTTGCAAACGGATGCCGCGATCAATCCTGGCAACAGTGGCGGGCCGTTGCTCAATCTCAACGGTGAAGTCATCGGCGTGAACACCGCCATTAGCAGCCGCAGCGGCGGCTCTGAAGGGATCGGCTTCGCGATTCCAGTCAACATGGTGAAGTGGATCAGCCAGCAACTTCTCGCCGGTGGCAAAGTGAAGCGTGCCTATTTGGGGATCAAACTCCAGGAGCTTGATCCTCAACTGGCGAAGGGCTTGAAGTTGCCAGGCCAGGAAGGGGCGATCATCAGCAATGTGATGAAGAGCTCGCCCGCCGAGGAAGCCAAGCTACAAGAGGGAGACGTCATTCTGGAATTGAACGGACGCAAGATCGCGAATCATAAAGCCCTGCAAAACACGGTCGAACGGCTGGACGTTGGCAAGACGTACAAAGCGTTGGTGATTCGCGACGGCGAAAAACTCGAACTGCCGATCAAGATGCGAGAGATGCCCGAAGACTTCTTTACCGCCAATCGCAATGCCCCACGTCGTGGTCCCGGCAAAGGACCATCACCCAAGGAAGAGTCGTTCAATGAACTCGGAGTTCAGGTCAAAGAAATGACTCCGGAATTGGCGAAGGAACTGGGCTATGAGGAGAAAGTCAGCGGGCTCGTCGTGACTGGCGTTGACCCCAAGGGAGCCGCTGCTCTCGCCGGAATCGTTCCGGGATTGATCATCGAGAAAGTTGGCAGCAAGAAGATTGCATCTGCCAAAGATCTTGAGGAAGCGTTGAAAAGCGTCTCACTGAAAGAGGGAGTGACGCTGCTGATCAACTCGCCCAATGGCAAGCGTTTTGTGGCGATTCAGGTCAGCGGCAAATAGCCGAATAGGCCGCAGTCACCCGAAGCGAGAGCGGGGGCGAACACTCCCCAATGCTTCGATTTCACGGTCCCTGAAGTGGCCGTCAAAATCGCGTGAAGCGTTCGCCCTCGCTGACGCTTCGGGTTACTTTGCTCGACCAGCGATCACCGACGGCCCGTTCTAGTTCCGCGCTGCGGCGATGAAACTCGGTGATTGACCGCTGATGCTTCTCGCGTAACTCAATGATTTGTCGTTGCGCCTCAACCAGTCGCAGAAAATCGACGGTGCCCGCTTCGTAACCGGCTCGCGCGGCGACCACGTTGGCTTGCGCGGCTGGCAAAATCTTGGACTCAAATAAGTGGACGGTTTGACGACTTCCGCGAACTCGCGCGTGGGCCGATTGCACCTCGTTGCGAATATTGTCGGTCGCTTGATCGTAGTCCGCCTGCATCTTGTGAACTCGCCACATCGCCTCTTGTACGGCGGCGTGACGCTTCGCTTGATTTAGCGGCACGTTCATGTTGAGGCCAATCTGAGGTTGCTGCTCGCGATCGGTCCAGAAGCGGTCGAAGCGGCCCATCAACTCGAAGTCGGGATAGAACTCTTTGCACGCCAGCGCGACGGCAGATCGCTCGGCCTGCACGCGTGCGGCCAGCGCGTGCAGTTCCGGTCGATGCTCGATCGCCCACTCGCGCAGGTCATCAACCGGCGGCAGTTCCTCAGAAACAGTCAACGTCTGCGGAGCCGGCGGCAACGGATGATCGGGCCGACGATGCAACAACGTGTTGATGCGAGCGGCAGCCACGATCCGCTCTTGAGTTAATTCGATCTGCCGTTGTTCTTGCTGAGCGAGTTCGACGTCGGCTTGCAGCACGTCTTGCTGCGACGCCTGATTGGCCTCGTACTTCGCACGAGCGACATCGCGGAACTCGCGCAACGCTTCGCGGCTGGCGGCGTTCAATTCCCGCTCACGCTGATTGAGGTAGTAATCCAAAAAAGCCAGCCGCGCCGCTTCTACCAAACGCAACTGTGCCTCACCCACATCAAACGAGGCCGCGTTTGCTTCCCAATTTGCCTGATTGCCTCGCAATGCGCGTTTGCCCGCCCAGGGAATTTTCTGAGCCACTCCGAGATAGTACGACGCTTGCACGTCCGATGCCCCGTTCCACGTCGCCGGCGCAGACATCGACTGAAACATGGGATCGTCGAGCGCGATCGCCTGCGGATACTTGTTCGCCGCCGCGTTCCAAGCCGCTTGAGCCGCCTGCAACGAGGGATTCCGAGCCTTCACAGCGGCCAATAACTCAGCCAACGGCAATTCATCTCGCCCAGCAAACGGATCATCGCCGTCTCGCGCGGGCGGTGCCGTTTCCTCATCATCCAGCGCGAGACTTGCGCTTTCCGAGTGCGCTGCCGAAAGCACGTTCCGCGACTCGATACCGATCTCGCGGTCTGCTTGCGGACCAGACTTCTTGGGGTCAGCGATCTCCGGCGATGAGTGCGAAGCCAATGGGATGGTCTGAACCGCCGAATGACTCCGCGATGCCGTGGACCGACACCCGGTGATGGCGATGGCCAGTGCGCTCCCAACAAACAACGAACGCGAAAATAACATGACCGCCTCCAGAGTTGCGGCACAGCGCCCACCGTTTGGTTTCATCGGCCCGTCAGACTAGGAGTTTCGAGTATTTCCGTCACAAACCAAAATCTCAACGCGACCAGAAGAGTTTGACAGTGACGCTTCGGGTGACTTTCGTTGCGGCTTCGCCGGGCTACGACTCTTTCCCGACGGGCTCGACCTCTGGTGCGAACATGTCCTTGTCGATCGGAATCCAATCGGAGGGGGGTTCGACATCGATCAATTCCTGAGTGAGCACAAACAGGTAAAACCGAATCAACGGACGCCGAAACGTGTCGGGGGTTGCTTCGAGTATTCCGCTGAGCGTTTTCGCCGCAAGCCGGGGCTTGCCGCTTTCGAGTTGCATCATCGCGATGTTCCACAACAGTTGAGTTTGCTCGTCGTTCCGACGGTACAGCGCCTCCACCGCCGAAAAGGAGTGTTGCACGGGCCAAATGTTGGCATATCCCCGCAGATGCAACGGCGACTGAACCAGCGGCAGTGAAATCACCAAGCCATTCATCGCAACTTGTTGCTCGAATTCCACCTGTTGTTTCCACAGATCGATCGCCTGGTCGTATTCGCCGTGAGCCAATCGACACCAAGCGGCCGGCGTGCGCCAAGAGGTGACGTTGTTCGCCGATTCATATTCAAATTGCGAGTAGGCCGTTTCGAGTTGTCCGGACTCGAACAACAACAGGCCGCGAAGTGTTTGTGCTTCGGGAGACTCACGCACCGCGACCAGATCACGATCGAGCAATTTGAGAGCCTCCAAGGTGAAGCCCCCTTGATAGACCTGCGGAGCCAGATCAATCGGCCTGGCTCCAGCTTCAATGGCCTTGTCGAGTTGCTCGCGCAAGGCGTCCTGCCGGCTCGTCCATTGCTCTTTCAAGGGAATAATGCGGCGGAGCATTTCTTCGACATCAGGGCCTTCAGCAGCCTGATCGTCGGCCAGCCGTTCCAATTCGGTCATCTCTCGCAAGGCCAAGTCGAGCCGATTGAACTGTTGCAACAGCGTGATGAATCGGAACCGCAGCCCGATCTGATCGGGGTCGAGCAACATCGCTTGATAATACGCCGCCAACCCTTGATTGAATCGCAATTCGTTGGGCGTGTTGATGCCCATTTCACGCAGCACGTTTATTTCCAACTGTGACAAGAACGTGTAGGCATCTCCCAGCACTTCAAAGGCGAGCGCCTGGTTGGGAACTTCAGCGAGTCCTTCCTGAGCCTTGCGAATCGCCAGCAACGACATGGCCACCATCGAAGAGTGATCGATCGAGATCTGACCGCTGGCGGACGCATTCAAGTGCAGCAACAAATTCTCCGCCTCCTGCACGGAATTTGGAGTCCGCTTTTCCGACGGAGAGAGATACCGCTGAAACGCCGTTCGCGCGCGGGGCCAGTCATTGCGCGTCGCCGACAGCGGTGAATCCGCTTCAAACACCGGCTTCTTGAAGTCCACCCGATGATCGGCCAAGTACTTTTTGAGTTCCGCAGACTCCGCGTCTTGGCGATACAACACCGCGCACATCGACCCCAGATGCGTGAGCTGCCAATCGGGTGAGGTCAACAGCTTGAAGTAAGTCACCGGGCGAACGCCGACCAATCGTGGAATCACGTGGGTCAATTGAAACCGCTCAAAGGTCTGCTTCCAAAAACGAGCTTCGGCCAAATCGTCAGCCGATGGTTTCGCCAATTGAGAATCGCCGCTCGATGTCGCTGACGGATCGGCTTCACTCGCCTGCCGCGTGGGAGGTGCTAGCGATCGTCGCGTGCGATCATGCAGCGCGAGCAAGTCTTCGTCCCCCGGCCCGGCAAACACACTCATACGACTATCAACGAACGGCTGCTGATCGACCCAGATCAACACATCGCCCTGTCGCGGTGTCAGATTAAACGGCCGGCTGTCCAACGAATCCGCCACCGCTTTGCGATAGCCGTCGATCATCGAACGCAGCGGCGTCGAGAGCCCCAGCCCGATGCGTTTGCCGTCCACTCCAAACAGCCACTGATTCACCGCCAACACCGCCAGCACGAAGAATCCACACACCGTCACGGCTCGACCGCCGCGCGTGAACAACAACTCGGAGGTGGCAATCGAATACGTTTGTCGAAACTTCGATTGATACCACTGCTGTGCGTGCAACGTGCCGATCACACACGCCACGACGCTCGCTACCGCCAGTTCATTCGAAGCCACGCACGCCAATACCGTCATGCCGACGAACAACAGCACGTCGCCAAAACTGGCTTTGCCAAAGTTCAAGATCAACGTCACCGCCGCCGCACCCAACACACCGCCGCCGCACAGCAGCGGCAGTGTCCAAATTAGCCAGACGATCGGTGCCCACAACGGAAACGGCCCCAATTCTTCTCCTCGCGGAAGGGCATTCACGTAGCCGCGCAAGGCGGGATACTCCGTGCCGTAAAGAACCACCGGAGACAACAACGCCTGCCAGCCGAACGGATTCAACAAACTCGCCGCAACGCACGCGGCAAACACAGTCCAGTACAACTTTCGCTGCGCGGCCGAGAGCACGCCGCGACCAATGCGGCTTCCCAGTGTTTCTCCCACACCCCAAAACAGTAGTGCGAACAAGCCCAGGAACATGCGGCTGTCGAGATTGCTCCACAACGCGAACGCCGGCACCAACCACCACAACGAAACCGTCCGATTCGTTGCGGGAGTCACCGCTGCCGGATCTGGCTCGCCAAGTGACTGCCGCCACTTCTGCAACCACCAGAGCAATGCGGCCATGCCCAGCAACGTCACGGTTTCTGGCTGTCCAGAAAACTGCTGATGACAGGCAATCAACGTCATCGCCCCCAGCACCGATCCCCACCACGACGAAACGTTCGAGCGGCTGGTTTTCCCCAACAGCCACCACGTTAGTGCCACGAGCATCGCTGTCAGCAGCGACAATCCCATCCCCTCACCAAGGGCAAACGACCCGCTGGCGATCAAATCCCATAACCACGACAGATTGACCCAACGATGCTCGCTGGCCGTCGCCGAGAAGACATCGTTGGCTGGTGGCCAGAAGCCATGTGCGGCCAAGTATTGCCCGGTCTTCACATGCACCAGCGTGGTGGGCTCGACGATCTGCCGACAGCCAATCATCAACGCCAACAAGACGACGGCCCAACGCAGCATGAAGTCGCCACGTATTGCCTCGTCCTCCACGATCTCTGGAGTCAACGGCTCCCATTCCGGTAGCCCGTCATTCGTCGCGAATTCAGGACTCGCTTCGATGCTGACTAATTCGCTGGCTTCGGAGGGTACGGCTTCGTCAGCAGGTACGACTGGCTCAGCGGTCGGGGGTGTTTGCGGCACATCTAACTTTGGATCTTGAGCGGGTTCCGACACAGTGACTCTCGCTGCGGAAAGAAATGAATGAGTACAAGGAGGCTCATACTAGCCGGGATTATTCCTGGTTTCATACTAGCCCGAAGCGTCAGCGAGGGATTGCGGCGAATTTCCCTCGCTGGCGCTTCGGGCCAGTGTCGCGTCGCAACTCAGTCTTAGGGGAGCCTATCCTCGATCAATCTCAGTCACAGAGCGACTGAGCGACGTCAGCGAGATGCAGCCGTTGGTCATGCCGATATACTGCTCCCGATTCGAGTCACCTGCCGAACTTCTACCTCCATTCTTGCCATGCAAAGGACAGCTCATGCGAATTTCTTCTCTGCGATCGACTTTGGGTATCGCTTGTCTCGTCACCGTTCTGGGATTTGTCGCCGCCGGAGCGAAAGGCAAACCGGCTCCCGCCAAGCCCGGTGAGTTCTCCTCGACGACCATCGACTTCGGCATCATTTGCAATGATGCAGAACGTTCTGTCGATTTCTACACGCAAGCGGTCGGACTCACGGAGGTGGCGGGCTTTGATGTTCCCGCCGACTTCGGCACGGACTCTGGCCTGACCAACAATCAGCCGTTCCATGTCCATGTGCTCGTGCTGGGTGAAGGAGAAAAGGCAACGAAGCTCAAGCTGATGGACTTCAAGAAAGCCCCCGGCAAAAAGTCCGACCAATCGTTCATCCATTCCACGCTTGGGATGCGGTACACGACCATTTTCGTCAAAGACATCAACATCGCGAACATGCGGATGATCGCCTACGGCACAATGCCGCTGGGCAAAGGTCTCGTGGAAATTCCCGACGGCCGGTTCCTCGGACTCTACAAAGATCCGGACGGCAATTTCATCGAACTGGTCGGACCGAGTGCCAAGAAATAGCCGCCCCGGTCCTTGTGATCTGGAAAATGCGTCAGCAAGTTCGATCAGGGAATACGTAGCGACAAGCCCTCCTCTGCTTACGAATTCGTCGGC
>JANNDA010000755.1:0-10607 GCA_031387195.1 Planctomyces sp.
TGCGGAGACTGATGGTATCTGTCGCGTCAGCCCTGTTCGCACTCAGTGTTTCGGCCATCGCGTACGCAGCACCGGGCGAAGCATTCATCGACCCGGAACAAGCCGGCCCCGATTTCAAAGTGCAGGGAGAATACGAAGGAATAATCGGCGAGAAGCTGAAGTTCGGCGCTCATGTCATCGCGCTGGGCGACGGTAAATTTGACGTCGTGCTGTACCAGAAGGGCCTGCCCGGAGCCGGCTGGGACGCCAAGACGAAAGTAATGCTCAAGGGTGAGACGAAGGACGGCTTTGTCGAACTGTCCGGCACGAATTTCAAGGGCTCGATCAAGGAGGGAGTTCTCTCCGGCACCGCCGAAGAGAACGTGAAGTACGAGGGCAAGCAGGTCGAGCGGAAGTCACCAACTCTGGGTGCCAAACCAGCGGAAGGTGCGATCGTGCTCTTTGACGGCAAGAACGTCGATGCTTGGGAAAAAGGGACGTTGGTTGACGGGGGCCTTCTCGGAGTCGGCACTCGGACCAAGCAGAAGTTTGAAGACTTCACTCTGCACCTGGAATTTCGCACGCCCTTCATGCCCAAGGCACGCGGACAAGGTCGTGGCAACAGTGGCATGTACCTCGTCGATCAATACGAATGCCAAGTGCTCGATTCCTTCGGCCTCTCCGGCGAGAACAACGAATGTGGTGGCATCTACACCGTCGCCAAACCGCTCGTCAACATGTGCTTCCCGCCGCTGAGCTGGCAGACCTATGACGTCGATTTTCGCTGTGCTCGCTTTGATGCAGCCGGTAAGAAAACTGAAGACGCGGTTGTCACCATCAAGCACAACGGCGTTCTGATTCATGACAAACTCACCCTGAAAGCCACCCCCGGCGGAGGCCAGAACGAAGAGAAGCCCGGCGCGCTGTACTTCCAAGACCACGGCAATCCAGTCCACTTCCGCAATGTTTGGATCGTCGAGAAGAAGTAACGCGGCGAAGCCGCAATGTGGCACAACGCTCCGAGGTTGTGAATTTTTCGTGGGATAGGCTTCCAGCCTGTCATGTTTTCGGGCTGAGATGACAGGCTGGAAGCCTATCCCACGTCAATTCTTCACAGCCTCTCCGCGTCGTGAATTGCGACGCGGAGCGTCGCACTACAATGTTGAACGCAGGCGAGGTGTGCGTTGAATTCATTCATCGAGAATTGCCGCATTCGCCAAAACGCGGACGAATTGCGACTCACCGCTCGACGTGATTTTCTCACGCAAACCGGCGGCGGTTTCGGTTCGCTCGCGTTGGCGAATCTTTTGGCGGCGGATGCTTTCACGGAGGAAACAGCGTCCACGAAAGAGACGGTGCAATCGCGAGCGGAACTCAACGGCGGTGTGCATCATCGAGCGAAGGTTAAGCGAGTCATTCAGCTCTTTATGAATGGCGGCGCAAGCCAGATGGACACGTTCGACTACAAGCCCGAATTGATCAAACGGCATGATCAGCGCGTCGAGTTCGGCTTGAAGGCGTCAGCGACCGGCGTCCCCGGCCCGCTGATGAAATCTCCGTTTGAATGGAAACAACACGGTGAAAGCGGTCGCTGGGTCACGAGCGTTCTGCCGCACATGGCCACGATCGTCGATGACCTCGCGTTTTTGATGGCCATGACCACGAAAACCAACGTGCATGGGCCGGCCAGCTACATGCAGAACACCGGTTTCACGCAACCCGGTTTTCCAAGTTTGGGCTCATGGGTTTCTTACGGACTCGGTCGGCTGACCGACAATCTGCCGACCTTCGTCGTGCTGCCGGATGCTCGCGGACTCCCTTACAACGGGATGGGCAACTTCACCTCCGCGTTCCTGCCGATGGAGCATCAAGGGACGATCATCAAAGCCAACGCGCCGACACCGATCAGCGATCTGTTTCCGCCCAAATCGGCCGCGTTCATTTCGCCTGACAGCGAAACTGCCGGGCTGAAGGTTCTCGAAGAACTCAATCGCGAACATCAACGGCAACGGCCCGGAGATTCGCGCTTGGACGCACGCATCGCCAGCTACGAACTGGCCGCCAAGATGCAGCTCTCCGCCCCCGAAGCTCTCGATCTGACCAAGGAGACGGCAGAGACACACAAAGCCTACGGCACGACCGATCAACCGACGGCTGACTTCGCCAAGAGTTGCCTCACTGCGCGGCGGCTGATCGAGCGGGGCGTCCGCTTCGTCCAGATTTGGAGCGGAGCGGGAGGCGCATCGAACAACTGGGACAATCACAGCAATATTCCCAAGGAGCTTCCGTTCATTGCCGGCATGGTCGATCAACCGATCGCCGCATTGATTCGTGATCTCAAACAGCGCGGGCTCTTCGAAGACACGTTGGTCGTGTGGACCAGCGAGTTTGGACGCATGCCGTTCACGCAATCTGCGACCGGCCGAGACCACAACGGCGGCACCTTCGTGACGTGGCTCGCCGGAGCGGGCGTCAAAGCGGGAGCGACTCACGGTGAGAGCGACGAGTTCTCGTTCAAAGCTGCGAAAGACGAAACGTGGAGCTACGACCTCCACGCCACGATGCTGCATCTGTTGGGCATCGACCACACGAAGTTGTCCATCCGCCACAACGGCATCGACCGCCGTATCACCGACGTGCATGGCCACGTGGTCTCCGACGTGCTGGGCTAGCTGCGTCATGACGACGAGGCGGCTTAGCTCTTCTCTTCGCGACGCCGATTCCTCTACTCTCCCGCCCGCTAATTTCTGACCTCAAACCCCATATCGGTTGCCCATGAAGACTGACGAACTGCGTGAAAAGTACCTGGCCTTTTTCGAGTCCAAAGGCTGCGTGCGCCGCGCCAGTGATGTGCTCATTCCACGTGACGACAAGACGGTGCTCTTCACGCCCGCCGGAATGAATCAGTTCAAGAATCAATTCCTCGGCATCGGGCCGATTGATTTCACGAAGGCGACCACGTGCCAGAAGTGTCTCCGCACAGGGGACATCTCGAACGTCGGCGTCACCGCCTATCACCACACGTTCTTCGAGATGCTGGGCAACTTTTCCTTCGGCGACTATTTCAAGAAGGAAGCGATTCATTGGGCGTGGGAATTCCTGACCACAAAGAAGTGGCTGGGCCTCGATCCCGAACGGCTCAACATCACAGTCTATCTCGACGACGATGAGGCTTATGGAATTTGGCACGACGAAGTCAAAGTCCCGGCGAACCGAATCACTCGCTGCGACGAGAGCGAAAACTTCTGGCCCGCGTCGGCTCCCTCGCAGGGACCGGACGGTGTCTGCGGGCCGTGCAGCGAGATCTATTATCTGCCTCCTGGTTCCGAGAAGACGGTCGAGATTTGGAACCTCGTCTTCACGCAGTTCAATCGCGTCGGCCCGCCGCCAGTAACCCGAAGCGTAAGCGAGGGCGGATCGCCTGCGAGCAACCTGCAACCGCTGCCGAAAAAGAACATCGACACGGGCATGGGGCTTGAACGCTGTGCGTCCACGTTGCAAGGCGTGCTGAGCAATTTCGAGATCGACATTCTCAAGCCGATGTGCCTCGCGGCTGGCGACGCGGTGGGCGTGAAATACGAATACGCCGCGCCGCAAGGACGTGCTTGTCGTCGCATCGCGGATCACGTCCGAGCTTGTACCTTCGCGATTCACGAAGGGGCGTTGCCCGGCAGTGACAAAGAAAACTACATCGTCCGCCTGCTGCTTCGGCGAGCGGCCCTCGAAGGGTATTTGCTCGGCAAGCACGATCCATTCTTGCACACGTTGGTCCCGGCGATTGTTGCCGGGATGAAGGCCGCATATCCGGAAATCACGCAAACGGTCGAGTCCGTCGCGAACGTCATCCGCGAAGAAGAACACCAGTTCCTGACGATCGTCGATCGCGGGATGCCTAAGTTTCAGAGGCTCGCTGACAAAGCGAAATCGAGCGGCGGCGTCCTCTCGGGTGAAGCGGCGTTTGACTTGCATCAGACCGACGGCTTCTTGATCGAACTGACAGAGTCGCTCGCCACGCAGGCCGGGTTGAAAGTTGATAAGGCTCGGTTCGATGAGTGCGTTAAAGAGCACGAAACGAAAAGCGGAACAGGAGCATTTTCAAACTCCGTCATGGCCGCTGGACCAATCGATTCGCTGCGCAAGCAAGGCGGAACTGAATTCCTCGGCTATGACTCGCTGCAATCAACCAGCAAGATCGTCGGCATCATCGCCAATCAGGAACTCGTCGCAGACTTCGCGAATGTCGGCTATGACACACCGATCGGCATCGCGTTGGACCGCACACCGTTTTATGGCGAGTCGGGCGGACAAGTCGGCGACGTCGGCACGCTAACGGCTGACGGCATCGAGTTTGAAGTTCTCGATACGCTGAAAGACGGCGACGTTTGGTTGCACGTCGGCACGCTCAAAAGAGGCAAGCTGACCGTCGGTCAAACCGTCACCGCGACCGTCGATGCCGAGCGCCGAGCGGGCATTCGCCGAGCCCACTCGGCCACGCACATTCTGCATCATGCGCTGCGGCAAACGCTCGGTTCGCAGGCCACACAACGCGGATCGAAGGTGGATCGCGACACGCTGCGATTTGACTTCACGCACAACAAACCGGTCAGCGACGAAGAGCTACAAACGATCGAAAACGAAATCAACGCCCGCATCGCCGAAGGGGCGTCGGTCACGACCAAGCTGATGCCGATCGAGGAAGCACGCACGCTCGGTGCGATGGCTCTCTTTGGCGAGAAGTATCCCGACAACGTCCGCGTCGTCCGCATGGGTGACTGGAGCATTGAACTCTGCGGCGGCACGCATCTCACGAACAGCGGCCAAGTCGGCTTCTGCAAGCTCGTTGCGGAAGAGCCCGTCGCCAAAGGTGTCCGCCGCATCTCGGCCGTCACCGGCGCGAAGGCACTGGAGCGAACTCGGCAAACGGAATCACTCGTCAAAGAATTGTGCGGACTGATGAAGTCGCCCGCTGAAGAATTGGCGAAACGGATTACCGCCCTGCAAGATGAACTCCGCGACGCGAAACGAGAACTCGCCAAACACGCCAGCGCGTCCGTCGCTGGTGCGATTGATGAATTGATTGCGAACGCGGAAACGATCGGCGGCGTGCGAATCATCACGCACCTCGTCGAGAACGCGACTCGCGATTCGGTTCGTGAAATGATCGATCTCCTGCGAGATAAAGCCTCCCCCGCCGTTGTGCTACTGGGTGCTGTCATCGACGGCAAAGTAGCGGTCGTTGCGTCAGTGAGCAAAGACCTGATCTCGAAAGGCCTGCACGCTGGCGACTGCGTCAAAGCCGCTGCGAAGGTCGCGGGCGGCGGAGGGGGCGGCCGTCCCGACATGGCCGAAGCGGGCGGCAAAGATCCCTCGAAACTGGCCGACGCCCTCAAAGCCGGTGCGGACTACTTCCGCTCGAAGTTGTCGTAGCACAGGCGGCTCGCCTGTGTCTTTCGTCCACGAAACCACCGAAGAAATCACAGGCGAGCCGCCTGAGCTACGTTCTGAAACCGGATCTACACAAGACGGTGCTCCGGCTCCTGCGTGGTCCAGTGCGGAGCCAATCGTGGCTTCAGCAATTCCGGCTCGATGTCAAATTCGTTGGAAAAGTCGTCGAACACGACGGACTCGTTCGCCATCATCATTTCACGCCCACAACAAAACGGCGGCAGATGAAACGCCTCTTGCCGCATGACCGCTCCGCAGCATCCACATTGGAAAATCGGACGATGATGTTGCGTCATAGCAATCGCTCCGAGGGATAGAGGCCACTGCGGCACGCCGTCAAAACCCTTGAACCAAAACCCTCGCGAGCCGGCCGGTGGAATGGAGCGGGAAGGGAGACCACCCGTTTGACCTTTCCACGTCGCGAGGGAATAGTTTTCGACCTCACTTCTCCAAGGCAATCCGCGAAGCTGTGATCGCGAGGGGCCGGAGTCTTTCTCACTTTCGAGCAGGCTAAAATCACCCCGCGAACGCCGGAGTACCAGAACGTATCCGGCTTCAGTGGAAAGGTACGACCGAGGCCTCACCAAGGTCTGCTTTCCAATTCGCGGGGTTAGTTGAATGCTAAGCGCGCAAGTTCTGCTGGATAGACCAATGCACCACAAGCTGCGGCAATGCGCATGAAAGAAAACCACTGGCAGGCCGCTCGCGAATACAGGCGAGCGGCCTGCACGACGAGAGGCTGGCACTACAAGTCCAATGAGAATCTCATCACGAAGGCGTGTGCAGTTCCATCGTTTTGCGGTGCGGCGACTTGGCGGTCGGAGTAGAGGTAGTTCCACTGAATGCGGAAGTTGGGATTGAGATACCAATTCACGCCCAGCGTGACGTCGGACAAACGGCCGCCGCTGATGCCCGCATCGTTCAAGCTGACCTGCGAGTATCGCGCGGCGACTTCCCATGCGCCGCTGCCCCAACAGACGCTCGGCTTCTGTGTGTTGGATGTTGGATCGACGGTCCAGGCCGAAGTGCGTGGAATCACGCGAGCGAAGCGACCGAGGCGGCGATCGTAGGCGCGGTGCTCACCGGTCAGGAAGTAGCTGGCTTGCACGTAGTAGCCGTGGAACCAAGCGTCATCACCAGTCGCTCCGACAACCCCTGATGGATTCGAGACGAGTGACGCGGCGTACTCCGCTTGCAGCGAAAACGGGCCATCGACCCATGCGGATTCGGCAGCGAGGATCGTGTTGCTGTCGGCGGTGATCTTTCCGGTATCGACGAAGAACGGCAGGATGCGCGCGTCGCGGACTTCGGGCCGTGACCGCAAGCGAACGATTTTCTTTTTGGCATCCGCGTCAAACTTCGAATCGCGGATGCTGGCCGAGCCGCCGATGTGCAGCAGTCGGCGATCGTTCTCATCGGAGAACGGAATGAACGTCAGGCGTCCGGTTCCGGCGTACTCGCCATCGCCCGTGTCGCTGCCGTCACTGGCTGCGTCGATGCGATGAAAGCACGCGGCCCACGTCGCGTTGTTCTCGGCATACTGATTGAACGCCAACATGCCGGGACCGTACTCGCGGAAGAAGGCGTCGAAGATTGTCGCTCGTTCCACAAACGTAAAGACGCGATTGCTGGTGATCGACTCCAAGCCTTGCGGCAGCTTGACGTGACCAACTCGCACATTGCCGATGACCGGTAGTTGTTTCAGACCGATCCACAAATCGTCGAACGTCACGGCGCTGCTGGAAAGCAGTTCGGCGTCCATGTCCCATTCCATGATGCCATAGGCCGTGCCGTCGAACTTGAACCGCGCTCGTCGAAAGAAGACGCCGTCTTGCAAGTCGCCGACAGCCGACTTATCGCCATTCTTCACGTCATCGAGCAGCGATTGGCTCTCGCCAAAAAAGACCCAGTCCTGCTGGATCAACCCGCCGACGTGGACCTTGGTCATCGTGTCGGGATGCTCGAAGAACAGGCCGTTGTTCCAGACGACCTTGCCGCCGCTGCTGCTCGCGGCTGGTGCTGGCGGAGGTGGAGCTTGGTATTCATAAGCGTTGGTCGAATTCGTCGAAGCGGGCGTCACGGAGGTATCGAAAGCCGAAGGCTCGGCAGCCGCGTCCACAATCTCGTCAGCGGACAAACTTCCCACGAGTCCCAGCATCAGCACACAAAGGACGGCAAGCGTTGTGGTCGCGTACGCGGTTCGCGTGCAAGTCCGCAGACAGTCAACGCCCGCGAGCCGTGTGAGCCACAGCTTCAAAAGCCTGCTGAGCCACTGGCATTGAAGTTGGATTCGGTCATCAATTGGTCGCATGACGAAAACTTTTTCCAGGGAAAAATAAAACGACTTGAGGCCAATTCATCATCGGCATTCAAAATTACCGGTGGTGAAGCAACTCCGTCGGTGCAATCGAAATAGCCGGTAGATAGACCGCGACAGGCAATCTCTGGGGGCCGATCGGTTTTGCTGTTCGGCAGAATGTGCCTGATTCAGGCTGGTGGGCAGTATTTTTCTGACTTAGCTTGTCTCAAATTCTGATCCAGCGTGATATTTTTCCGCACCGAGGATCCTTGGCGTGTCCCGAACTTCTCCTTTGTTCGTGCTGGTTTGAGCTTATGAGCGTGACCTCCGTGGAATGTTTGCCTGCCACGCCACGTCGGCAGCGATTCACTTGGCGGCGTGCAGGTTGGTCCTGCCTGGCCCTTCTGCTGGTCGGTGGTATTGCCGGATATTGTTGGTTCGCGGATCGCTACGCCGTGGCTGACGGCATGACGATCCGGTTGCGGGAATTGTCGAACGCGGACTACCCAGAAGACCCGGCCGACCGCAGTCCGCATCACGGTCGGTATCACGGTCGCACGCTGCAATTAGTTCGTCGCGACAAAACGCACTTCGACTTCGTCCTCACGCCGACCGACAAAGACGCCGCGAAGATCGTTTTCAAGAACATCGACGTGAGCCTGATGACCCCCAGTGAGCCGGAGTGGGCGAAGTCCGATGCGGGGCTCGAACGGATCGCGTTGACCGATCGGCAGTGGAACCGCCAGCAAGTCGCGTTCGATCCGAAGTCCGAGTTTATTGAGGTCAGCGGCGGCGATGGCTTCGAGGTTGCGAATCTCGCATCGGCGGAACTGGCGAAGAACTGCCTCAACGCCGGACTGTGGGAAGTGTTGCTGTTCACGAAAGAGAACGGCTCAAAGAAGCTGTACTACCAAGGTTGGTTTACTTTCCCGCTGGGGATTTACGGAGAGCTGTTCGAGCACAACACCGGTCGCTCGTACCGCGACCACTGGTTCAAGCTGGAGCATTGGCACGATCCCAAAGGGACGTTGTGCCCCATCGATAAACTGCGAACGATGCAGCGCGATGTGCCCACACAAATCGTGTTCGATCCGAAAGAGTTGCTGCTGTCAGCAGGCGAGCAGACTCGTAAGGCCCGCATCGTCAATTGCCGCAACATTCGCTGCTGGCATGATTTTTACGACGGTCGTCACGTCGAGTTCGCCGCCTTCATCCCTCCCGGTCGCTACGAAACCGACGTCCCTCGCGGTAACGAATTCTGGCGACTGGCCAAGTTCGAGAGTGCTCAGCTTCGCGAGATCATCAGCCCTGCTCGCCCCGACCCGTTGCACGAACTGGAACTGAACTTCCGCTGCTCCAAGACCGGCGACACGAACCGGTTCTTTGTCTCCGGCTTTCGCATTGAGGATCTGCCGTTACTGCCGACCTCGCGATACACCGAGGGGCTCTACATGCCGATGGGCATCGGTGTTCCGCCATTTTACCAAAGTTACGACGCACTGACCAAAAACCCGCCGCAGAACAGCCCGTACTTTTCCGTGTTTCTTGACCCGCGCGGTGCGTGGCTGAATCACCACGACATCGGCTTCGACGGTCCCGTCTTGCACCGCGACGCTGACGACCCGCAAACGATTCACCTCTACCTGCTTTCGTATGAACGCGAGACGTTGATCGGCCACTGGGTCGTGAAGCTCGCAAATTAAATAACCCGAAGTGTCAGCGAGGGCGAACGCTTCACATCACATCCATCATCGTCGCTCGGAGCGCCCGCCCTCGCTGAGGCGTCGGGTTACTGAGTGGCTTCACCGCTGCCCAAGGAGTTTTTGCCGTGCGAATTCGAGTCTTGTTCTTGATGGCCGCCGCGTTTCTCGTCCCGACAACCAGCCACGCCGCCCCGCCGGTTCCGGATACGGTGATTTGGGAAGAGGCGATCGAGTACTCGAATCCCGATGACACACACTTGCAACTCAACCTTGCGCGACCAAAAACCGGGGACGGGCCGTTCCCGACCGTGCTGTGCATTCACGGCGGCGGCTTCCGAGCGGGCAGGCGCGAGTCCTACGACACCCTCTGCGTTAAGCTGGCCGAACGCGGCTACGTCGCGGCGACGATGACGTACCGGCTCGCCCCCAAGCACAAGTTCCCAGCGGCAGTCCACGACACGAAAGCCGCCGTTCGGTGGCTGCGAGCGAACGCCACGAAATACAAAATCAATCCGGACAAACTCGGCACGACTGGCGGCTCGGCTGGCGGACATCTCGCACAGTTTTTGGGAGTCACCACGAACGTCCCGCAGTTCGAGGGGACCGGCGGCAACGCGAACCAATCCAGCAGCGTCACCTGTGTCGTCAACGTTTACGGGCCAAGCGACTTCACGAAGTCCTACGGCAAGAGCGTCGATGCTCACGAGGTTCTGCCGCTCTGGTTCGGCGGCGACTTGAGCACTCACAAGGAGCTGCACATTCAAAGCAGCCCGCTGTATTGGGTCACTCCGAACGCCGCCCCGACGCTCTGCATTCACGGCACCGAAGACAAGTATGTCGCTCACGAGCAAGCAGTCTGGCTGATCGACAAACTCAAAGCCGCGACCGTCGAAGCTGAACTGCTAACGCTCGAAGGAGCCGGCCACGGTTTCAAAGGAGCTGACGCCGAGAAAGCCGAAGCCGCGCTGTTTGCGTACTTCGACAAGAAACTGAAGTAGGTCAGATTTCCAGCCTATACCGCTCGGGGTCATCAACGAGTCGTTTAACCGCACCCTTAGAAAATAGCATAGAGAACAGAATTGCGCTATTCACCCAGAGTCGCTAAACCCCGCGTATGGATTTTGCTTGGTATGGACATCACTCCGACGCCGAAGGCGCGGCGATGGGGAGTCTCGCGGTGA
>JANNDA010000759.1:0-1643 GCA_031387195.1 Planctomyces sp.
CCGCGAAAGAGCGTTCTTTCGCGGAGCGAAAGACGACAACGTTCAGTCGCAAGCCACAACGTGAGTGCCATTGGGCTTCAGCCCCCCGCTCGCCTGTCGAACAGTTTTTGGATTCACCTTTTGAGGATTAAGACATGACCCCATCGATCGCCGAAGTGTCCGAAGCGTTGTCAGCTCACCTGCCAGAGGTTTTGCGTTGGGCGGGAGCGATCGCTCGGCAGTTGCGAAAGTTCAATGTGGCGCTCGGCGGCAAGTCGTCGGGGAGTGCCGAAACGGACGCGCTGACGTTGGCCGATTTGACGGTGCAAGAATTGGTCGTCTCGGCGTTGCGTGATCGCTCGCCGTTGTTTCGACAGTGTCGCCTCGAAGCAGAAGAAGAGAACGGCGACATCGGCATTTTCGCGACCGATGCGGAGCTGACGATTGCACTCGATCCGATCGACGGTACGAAGCAGTATCGCGACAGAACCGGCAACGGCTATGCGGTGATGCTGCATCTGCGAGACAGTCAAACATTGCACTACTCGTTGGTCTTCGTACCGGAGACCGGCGAGACTGGCACGTGGGTCGAAGCAATCGGCTCGCGGATTGTTTGTGGGCCGGATGATCCCAGCCGTTCCGCTCGCGCGGTGCTGGATTCGTTGACGCCAATCAACTCCGCCACGCGGCCCAAGTCAAAGAAGGTTTACGTGATTGGCTATCAGCAGCGCGATGCCGAACGAGCCGCCGCCGTGTCGAACGCGGGGCTGCATGGTTTCGCTCCGGACGACATGCCGGGGAGTATTTATCCGTTGCTCGCTTCGGGTGAGTTCGGCGGTAGTCTGATTCACTCGCCAAACATTTACGACTTCCCGGTCTCGCTGCATCTCGCCCGTATCCTGGGGGGCGACGCCGTCTGGACCGACACCGGGGAGCCGGTTCACTTCCGCGATCTGTGGCTGGATGATCGCGCCGACATGCTCCGGCTCCCGCGCATCGTGGCTTGCAGCGCGGAGCGAGAGACTCTCGAAACGCTGAAGAAAACGGCTCAAGGCTGGCCGCCAAATCGGTATAACGATTGACTCTCGTAGGACGGGCACTCTTGCCCGTCGTTTTACGGGACGCGCCGGGCAAGTGTGCCCGTCCTACTGAATGCGGAACAGAGCCTAACCAATCGCCTTCGCCAGCCCATCAATTTGCGACTTCGTGCGCGACTCGGTCACCGCCACGAGCAGCCAATTATTGGCCGATGCGCCGTGCTCGGCGGCGAGAGTGGGGAAGCGACTCAGCGCTGGTCCGATGTCGAAACCGGCGGCTCGGGCGTGTGTCGCGACGACATCGGCGTTGCCGGGGCAGCGAATCACGAACTCTTTGAAGAACGGGGCAGGGAAGGGGAGTTCGAGGCCGGTTTGCGCGGTCAATTGCTCGGCGGCGTAATGAGCCTTCTGACACGAAAGTTCGCCGACCTCACGCAGTCCATGTGGACCAAGGAGCGAGAGGTAGACGGTCGCTCGCAGAGCCAGCAGTCCTTGGTTGGTGCAAATGTTGGAGGTCGCTCGTTCGCGGCGGATGTGTTGTTCGCGAGCGGATTGCAATGTGAGCACGAAGCAGCGTTTGCCGTTGCGATCAACCGTCTCGCCGACGAGCCGGCCGGGCATCTGCCG
>JANNDA010000810.1:0-2895 GCA_031387195.1 Planctomyces sp.
CCGCCGGACTGGTGGTCGACGAATTGTTTCGGGGGCACGAGTTTTTCGATCCCCACGATCTGGTGCAGGTGAAGTACGAGATGCTGCGCCGCGTGCAACACGACCGGCGCTCTGTGACCGAAGCGGCTCAACAATTCGGATTCTCGCGAACCGCGTTCTATCAGACACAGGCGATTTTCGAGCAGCAGGGATTACCGGGACTGATTCCCAAACGTCCCGGCCCCAAAGCGGCTCACAAACTCAATCCGTCGGTCATGGAGTTTCTGGACCAGCAACGGATCCGGGACGAGTCACTCAAGGCCGTGGACTTGGCCGCCTTGGTGTCCCGGCAGTTCGGGTTGTCGGTTCATCCGCGGAGCATCGAGCGGGCATTCTCTCGTCACCGAAAAAAAAGGGGATAGCGAGCGAACCAGCGGAGACGTTGGAACGACACTCGGCCGAGTTCTACGGGCAGAGATACGAACAACTGCGGCGGCATGTCATCGAAGGCCAGGAGTTGGGGGCTCAGCGATGGGGACTGAACCTGCTGCTGACACGAGGGCTTGCGGCTTGGATCCAGGCTTGCCAGCCAGAACCTGCCGAACGTTCGCATTCGCTGGCGATGACACCGCCAACGGCCACCGTGGCCGTGCGTCTTTCGGAACCGGTTCAGCACCAGATGGCCGCCGTGCTGGCGGAGATGATTCTGCAACGCTCATTGTGACTCGGAGGCAGTGATTCCTGAAATTCACGGAGGAGAGAAGTCATGTCGGCTCAGTCCCAGAAAGTCACGTCCGCGCATTTGCAGCGCAATGCGTATCTCTACATCCGGCAGTCCACGCTCCGGCAAGTGTTGGAGAATACGGAGAGTACCCAGCGACAGTACGCACTCCGCCAGACGGCGGTGACGTTGGGCTGGCCTGCCGAACAAATCGTGGTGATCGATCGCGACCTCGGACAGTCGGGCGCGTCGACCGACCGTGAAGGCTTCCAGTATCTGGTCAGTGAGGTGGGACTCGGACGCGCTGGGATCGTGATTGGCTTGGAAGTTTCACGGCTGGCTCGGAACTCCACGGATTGGCATCGGCTTCTGGAAATCTGTGCCCTGAGCGGCACGCTGATCTTGGATGAAGACGGCATTTACGATCCGAGTCACTTCAACGACCGGCTACTGCTGGGCCTCAAGGGAACGATGAGCGAAGCGGAACTGCATGTCTTGCGGGCCAGGCTCCAGGGCGGTCTGATCAATAAAGCGCGCCGCGGCGAGTTGAACTTCCTGCTTCCGGTCGGCTTGGTTCGCACCGACCGGGGCAGGGTGGCGCTGGATCCTGATCAGCAAGTGCAGCAGGCGCTACGGCTCTTCTTTGAGACCTTCGATCGCGCGGGAACGGCACTGGGCGTGGTCCGATTTTTCCACGAGCAGCACCTGCAGTTTCCCCGCCGCTTGCAACGGGGCGTGAGAAAAGGGGAGATCGTTTGGGGCGAACTGGAGCACAGTCGCGCCTTGCAGGTGCTGCACAATCCGCGTTATGCGGGAACCTACGTGTATGGTCGCCATCGCGTGGACAAGCTGGGGCTCAAGAAAACTCCCGTCGCCTTGCCGTTGAACGAATGGCAGGTGGTGATTCTCGCAGCTCATCCGGATTACCTCAGTTGGGATCGGTTCCAGCAGAACCTGAATCGCTTGCGGGAGTGCTCGCAGGCGTACGGGCACGATCGGCGCAGAAGTCCTCCGGGACAGGGACCGGCCTTGTTGCAGGGGCTGGTGGTCTGCGGCCTTTGTGGCCAGCGGATGACCCTGCGGTATCACACACGTCGCGGGAAGCAGTTCCCGACTTACGTCTGTCAGCGGGAAGGCATCGAACATGCGCAGCCGGTTTGCCAAACCATTCCGGGGCAGACCATCGACGACGCTCTCGGGGAACTCCTGTTGGAACTGATGACCCCGCTCACACTCGAAGTCGCCTTGGCCGTGCAACAAGAATTGGAACAACGATTCGCCGACGTGGATCGACTCCGGCAACAACACCTGCAACGCATGCAGTATGAAGCCGACCTGGCGCGGCGACGGTTCATGGAAGTCGATCCGCACCACCGCCTCGTTGCGGACGTTCTCGAAGCCGAGTGGAATGACAAGTTGCGGACGCTCACCGCTGCTCAGGAAGACTACCAACAACAGTCACAACACGACCGCCAGTTGCTCGATCAGCAGTCGCGACAAAAGGTGCTGCAACTGGCGACGGACTTCCCGGCCCTCTGGCGCGACCCGAACACGCCAGACCAGCAACGCAAACGCATGATCCGCCTGTTGATCAACGACATCACGCTCGCGAAAGGGGACGACCTCGTGGCCCAGGTGCGTTTCAAGGGCGGTGCCACCAGAACACTCCACCTTCCGGCTCCGCTTCACGCCAGCGAGGCTCACAGAACCGATCCTGAAATCCTGCAGAAGATCGACCACCTGCTCAACGAACACACCACCGGTCAAATCGCTCGAATTCTAAATGACCAAGGGCTGAGGTCTGGAGACAAACAATCATTTAGCAACCGCATCGTGGCACGCCTGTGCCACGACTATCACTTGAAGACCCGCTATCAACGACTGCGCGATGCGGGCAAACTCACTCCCGCTGAGATCGCCGAACGCGTTCAAGTCTGCCGCCAAACCGTGACGATCTGGTGCCGACACGGCCTCTTGAAAAGCTATCCCTACAACGACAAGAACGAGTGCCTGTTCGACCCGCCCGACGAACACGTCCCTCTGAAAAGCCAGGGACAAAAACTCTCTGAACGAAGACACTTTCCTCTGGTCCAATCCCACTGTCCGAATGAGGTGTATGATGCCACATGATCCTTCAAATTTGGCGACGCGACGGGAAAAACATTCGTTCTCACATCTTTGGCTTTCAGCGTGGC
>JANNDA010000539.1:0-2647 GCA_031387195.1 Planctomyces sp.
GCTCGCTTTATTACGGCTCGCAAACTGCACACTAATTGTGTTTTTTTCTCCTTTCGTATATGACCCTAAAATTATGGACCGCCTCGGAGTGGCTGACCATAATTTACGGGACAACGCCAGCGATTAATGAAATTCAAGCGACAGAACGATGCGGTCTTGATCCCACTTCGAGGGCTTGTGTGTCACCGGAACTCGCTCCTCGCCGGAGCGACCGACTGACTCGCCGTCTTGGATCTTCGCTTCCGACGAGATTAAGTAATGCACGACGGAGTAACACAGGTCGAGAATCTCTTCGGCCGATTGCTCGCTCCGTTCGATCTCCAGTTCCTCTTGATCGAAGGCTTCCATACCCGTCGTAAAAAAGCAAAGTGAGCCGTCGTCATTCTCTTCCACGCGCAGATCGACCCACAGGTGCGGCAATGAATTTTCGATCGAGAGTTCATCGCATTGTTCAATGAACTCTTCCGGTTCATGCACCAACGCCCCTGCAGTCCAATACACGCCAGTCGCTTGCGCCACCGAGGCCACTGCCGAGACGATCTGGCTCAGAATGACATGGCGCGACAGAAAACTCTCCGCATCGCCGATCAACGCGACGATGATGTGCCGTTCGTGATTGCGCATTTCGTCGGAGGCATCAGGCCACCACCATGCGGTCGCGCACGGACCTTCCAGTTCGTTCCAGTCGATCGGCCCCGGCATCATCGAGACCGCCACAATCCAGGACCCCAAATGGAACGTGATCGTGCCGTCTTCGCCTTCGACTTGATCAGGCACGGGGCCATCAGGAAGGCGGATCTTCAGAGCATCTACCAGGGCACCTGGCAGCGGCATTTTTTCAGAATTCAGCGTCAGCATGGCGACGATCGCGCTCGACGGATCGTTCTCAGACTCAGACATTCGGTCAGCCCTCTTGGAAAACTTCGCTTCGCAACGACCACAACTCAGCAGCCAGATTGGGCGGGAATCGTGGCGAGGAACCGTAGATCACACAATGCTTGCGTCGAGAGCAGAGCCGTGATTTTGCAAAACTATGATTCGGCGAGCGGGGCGGAGTCAGCCCAATGACACTTACTTTAGAATCGGGCGAGTAGCGGAGCGGCGCAAGCCCCCCGGTTGTGTAGAGGTTGATCTCGCTTCAACCGGACGGCTCGCGCCGTACCGCTACTAAAGTAAGTGCCATTGGGCGTCAGCGCCCCGGTGCCTTGACCGCAAAACCGAGAGGCTGAAGCCGCCCCGCTCGCCTGTTTCATGCGTCACGACTTACGCGGACACCTTGCGCTTCGCGATCAGCGTGTCGAGCTCTCCTTTGAGATGCGTGAGGATTTCGTCGTAAGGATACGCACCCAGCGATTCGGGGCCGCGCTTGAGATTCACGTGAGTCGGGCCGCACCACAGGCCGAGATCGGCATCGTCGGTTTCGCCAGGACCGTTCACGCGGCAACCCATCACGGCGATCGTGATCGCGTAGTCCTTTGCGTAAGTCGTCATCTCTTTGACTTGTTGAGCCAGTTCGATGAACGCCTCGTTCTCGACCCGCGAGCAACTCGGGCAACTGATGATGTTGAGTTGATTGAGGCCGAAGTCCACGAACGATCGAACTCGCCCCGCCGCGATATCGGTGAGGATCTGCCGACCAACGGTGATCTCTTCCCCCTTGCGGCTGTTCGGAACCGTCAGTGAAACGCGGATCGTGTCGCCGACCCCTTTGCTGATGAGCTGCTCGAACGCGATCCGCGTCTTGATGATTCCGTCCGGCGGCATTCCCGCTTCGGTCACGCCGAGATGCAGCGGCACGTCCGATCGCCGCTCGGCGAAACGGCGATTCACCTCGATCACTTTTTTCGGATCGCTGTCCTTCAGTGAGACCGCGTACCGCGTGAAGCCGATTGAATCGAGAAAATCGCAGTGCTCCCAAGCACTCTCCAGCATCGGTGTGATCGAGTCAGCCGGATCGAATCCTTCTTTTTTATCCGGATCAACGCTGCCGCAGTTCACACCCACGCGGATCGCGCAGTCATTGTCCGTCGCCACCTGAGCCAGGTAACGAACTTTGTCCTGCCACGGCTTCTCTCGCTCGTGGTGATAAAGGTGTCCCGGGTTGTACCGGATCTTGTCCACATGCGGAGCGACCAGTTCGGCCAGCCGATAGTTCTCCTGCAAATCGACCGACAGATTCGCCGAGGTTTGTTTCCGAATCTCGATGAGTGCCTCGGCGTCCTTCTTGCTATCGACCGCGATGCGAATGACATCGGCACCGGCGGCGGCGATCTCTTGGATCTGTTGCACGGTGGCGTCGATGTTGGTGGTGTGCGTCGCCGTCATACTCTGCACGGCAATGGGATGATTTTGGCCAATCGTGATCGACCCAATGCGAACGGCTCGCGTGGGATTGCGGGGAAGGTCCACAAGCTACTCCTTCAGTCAGACAAACTCGTTGAAACACCGCATGGTCGTGAAAAACGTACTCTTGGTGAGCCGGGTGGCATCAGCCCCCGGACAACACGGCAAATCTTAAAGCACGCGATCGGATGATAGCGGCTCGCCCCGAATCGTCTGCGCGGCCAGGGTCAGGCACCGCAAAATTCAAAATTGGCGGATCAACGTTTTCGATGTCTCAACGCATCGTTCCGCCAATTTTGAATTT
>JANNDA010000829.1:0-1548 GCA_031387195.1 Planctomyces sp.
TGGGAGCCGCAGTACCTCGAAAACACGCGCGACGGAATTTTCAAGAACACGTTTCGCGACATCGAAACGATTTTGAAAACACTCGGCCAAGGTTGCGGCACGAAGTTTGAATTCGAGTGCTACGACATCGGCCACCTCTACACGCTGGCCCATTTTCTCGAACGCGGTTTGGTCCAACCGCCGCTGTTTGTGCAAACGATCTTCGGCATCCTGGGCGGTATCGGCTGCGACATCGAGAACCTCGTCCACATGCGCCGCATCGCCGACAAGCTCTTCGGCGACGACTATCACTGGTCCATCCTCGCCGCCGGTCGCCACCAAACGAACTTCGTCACCACCGGTGCGATCATGGGGGGCAATATTCGAGTCGGCCTGGAAGACAATCTGTATCTGGCCAAAGGCGAACTCGCTCAATCCAACGCGGCCCAAGTGCAAAAGATCCGCCGCATCCTGCAAGAGCTGTCACTCGAAGTCGCCACGCCGACCGAAGTGCGCCAGATGCTGGCGTTGAAGGGAAAAGACAACGTCGCGTTCTGAGATGTCCCACTGTCGGCGAATGGCAGCAGATTTCTGGTCGGAGTCGCGGAGCGACTCCGCTACATTGCCGACATGACTTTGCAATTGAACGATACGATCGTGGCGTTGGCGTCGGCCCCCGGAAGCGGAGGTCGCGGGATCGTGCGCATCAGCGGTTCCGATGTGAAACAAGTTGTGTCGAAGCATTTCGTTCCGACAGACACGGCACGATGGGAATCGAGCCGCATCGCCGAGCGACATGTCGGTGAATGGCGATTGCCGATCGACTCGCCGTGGGATGACGCTCCGTTGCTCGAGGGGGTGAAGTTGCCGGTTGCGGTCTGCCACTGGCCGACCAATCGCAGCTACACGGGGCAGCCGCTGATGGAGCTGCATTTGGTCAGTTCGCCGCCGTTGCTGGAAGCGTTGCTGACGCAGCTCGCGCGGTCCGGTTGCCGACCGGCTCGGCCGGGTGAGTTCACGTTGCGAGCGTTTCTGGCGGGACGGCTGGATCTGTTGCAGGCGGAGGCGGTGCTCGGCGTGATCGACGCAGCGGATCATGAGGAATTGGAACTGGCTCTGCGACAACTGGCGGGCGGGATCTCACATCAGATCGCCGCATTCCGCAGCGATCTGCTCGACCTGCTGGCCGAATTGGAAGCGGGTCTCGATTTTGTGGAAGAGGACATCGAGTTCGTTTCGCGCGCGCAGTTGTCACGTCGTGTCGGCCATGCGCGGGAGAAGGTTTCCGAATTGTGCGATCAAGCCAGCCGACGGCTCAACAGTTCGTCGCGGCCGAACGTTGTCTTGGCTGGATTGCCGAACGCCGGCAAGAGCACGCTGCTGAATGCGCTGTGCGGTCAGTCGGCGGCGTTGGTCTCGAATGTTCGCGGTACGACGCGGGATTATCTGCGAGTGCCGCTCGACCGTGATCGGCTGCATGTGGATTTGATCGACACCGCCGGTTGGGACGAATCGGTCAGCGGCATCGAAGCGGTCGCACAACAGATGCGTCACGCACAATGGCAGAAC
>JANNDA010000953.1:0-4970 GCA_031387195.1 Planctomyces sp.
TGAAACCACAACTCATCCAACGAACCGAGTTCGACAATCGGCAAGGTCATCGTGTTCTCGCCTTTTCGTAGTGCAAGCTTCCAGCTTGCAACTTTCGATTCGGTCTTGATCGCACTGTTGGCCCGCAGCGTCACAGCCAGTCGGTTGAGTTGCAAGCTGGAAGCTTGCACTACGGACCGCTCACGATCAGCGTCATCGCTTCACGTACTTGTTCAATGCCCGTTCGCAATAAGAAGTTTGAATTGCGACCGTAGCTCTTTGAGCCCAGGATGAAGAAGTTCGGCTCCGGGTTCTTGAGGACATCGCAGCCGTGACTAGTTTGAGCCAGACAATCTGGCGACGTTTCGCCAAGCAACTTCGCCGCCAGTTTGATCGGGCCTTGCGTGGCGTAGCATTCGTGGATGTGCAGCTCTTCGTAGAGCGAGCGATCCGGGCGATAGCCGACGTTCGCGATGAGTTGATTCACGATCAATTTCGTTCGCTGAAGCGATTCACTCCCCTGCTCTGCCGTTGGCTCGGACGATTGTTGTTCGATCGTGATGCGGAATTCATTCTCCGTCTGCCGGTCGAGGCCGATGATTTGAGAATTTCGACACCAACGGACAGACGGCTCGCCGTGTCGTACCAGTTCATTCGCTCTCTGCGCGATTCGGTCACGTTCGAGAAGCGAATCGTTCGCGATTCGCTTGATCGGCATCTCACGTTGCGAACCGTCCGGCAACGGTCGCGTCAACCAGATCGTTTTGGTTCGCGGATGTCCCTTCGCAAGTTCGGCCAGTTCAATGACCGCTGTCGCCGCCGAATAACCCGCTCCGATGACCAACGTTGTTTGATCGGCGAAACGACCCGGCGTGATCGGGACGATGCGATAGTCGTCTTCATCCAGCAAACAGGACTCAAGCGGACAGCGTTGCCCCCCTGCCCCGATCCAGTTGTGATGCGGGTACGTGCCGGAGCAGTCGAGCACGACATCGGCGGTGGTCATGAACTCGTCGTGTCCGATGTTTTGTGTCTGACGCAGCAGCAATTGAAACGGATCGGCGGCACGAGCCCGTTGGCCGATGCCGTCGGTCTTGCCGAATCGCTGGCGGCTGATCGAAAGGACTTCGCATTGTTCGCGGATGCAACCGGCGAGTTCGGGAACGCGGCTGAGCAGGATCAAGTAGCGCTCGGCGAACTCGCGACCGGTGAGCAGTTCGTCATCGCGAGGGAGTGAGACGCCACCGAAGGCTTTTGCGACCGCCTCCCTGCCCTGCTCGGATGAGTTCATGGCGAACGGCGTGAAGAGCCGCACGTGGCCCCAGTCGAGGATGTTTTCGGCGACGCGGCCCTTCTCGATGACCGCGACTTGAAATCCCGCTCGCCGAGCGAGCAATGCGGCTTCGAGCCCAATGGGGCCGGCTCCAATGATGGCGATGCGTGTCATGAAAGTAACCCGAAACGCCAGCGAGGGCGGGCGCTCCACAAAACGATGAATTCAGAATCTTTTAGAGCGTCCGCCCTCGCTCACGCGTCGGGTTAGTTCTGCGGTGACGCTTCAGCCAATGGCATTACGGTCTCTTGTCCCAACAACAACTGACGCATCAGTAATCCGGTGATCGGCGACAGCATCAGGCCGGAACGAAAGTGTCCGGCGGCGACGAAGAGGTTGTCGGTCTCCGGGACTTGTCCCAAGTACGGCGAGCCTCGTTTGGCGTGCGGCCTCAAGCCCGACCAGAAGCGGTCGATGCGAGCGGACTTCAGCGCGGGGACGAGGTCGGTGGCGAAGCGAATCAGGTCGGCGACAGACTCGGCGGTGTTGCCTTTGTCGAAGCCGATCCACTCTTCGGTGGAGCCGATCAGAAGTTTTCCGTCAGCACGCGGGACAAGGTATCGCGCACCGACTTCGATGATGCGGCGCAGAGGCTTCGTCAGATCGTCGAGCAGTACGATCTGGCCACGCACCGGTTCAACTTCGATGGAACAGTTCGCAGCGGCCAGAATCGACTGACTCCATGCGCCGCCACAGACGACAAATTGATCGGCTCGTACCGCACCGGTTGTCGTGTGAGCGGCGGCAATGCGCGAGCCTTGTCGTTCAAAGCCCGTGACAGTCGCTCCGGTCGTCAACACGATGCCGCGAGAATGACAGGCGGCGATGAGCGCTTTGAGATGACGAGGGTTTCTGACTTGGCACATTTGCGGCAGGTGAATCGCATTTGTGAGTTCGCGATTCAGACTCGGTTCAAGCCGTCGCAATTCCTCGGCGTTCAATTCTTCGACGATCGCACCGTCCGCTCGCAACTGCTGAGCACCGTGAGCGAGTTCGGCAGCGGACGATTCCGGCGACAGCTCGATGCCGCCGCAGTTCGAGAAACCGTTATCGATGCCGGTCTCTTCGAGAACTTGTCGTGACCAATCGGGCCAACGAATAAAACTCTCCGCTCGCAGGCGTGCGTCGAAGGTCGTGGCGAGCTTCGGATCAGCGGGCATGATCATTCCCGCGCCGGCCCACGAGGCTTCTTGCCCGAACTGGCCTCGCTCCAAAATCCGAACCGAGGCCCCCTGCCCTGCCAGTTCATACGCAATCGACAGCCCGATCACGCCGCCGCCGATGATGACGATGTCTGTCATGTGTCCTTCAAGGTGAGGCGAGATTACGTAGCCATCACGCTCCGCGTGATGAGCCGAATGTCCAAGAGACTTTGCAAATGAGTCTGGATAACTGCCGCGATCAAGCGACCGGCTCGTCACACGGAGCGTGACGGCTACGTAGTCACGTTCGCGTCTTACTTCTTTGGTTTTTTCTTCACGGCACCACCGGAGCTGCCCAACGCGTTGAGATAGCCGAGCGCCAACGATTGTGCCGTGGCCGGTTTGTAAACGTTGTTGACGGCGGTCTTCAGATCGGTCCCGGTTTGCAGCGTGTTGACGAACTGCACGAACTTCGGCACCGAGCCTTCGCGGATCATGAACGTCACCAGTGTGAAGCCGACGGGAGCCATATCGGCGGGCGAAAATTTACCTTCACCAAAAAGGTCATCTGGCTTTTCGAGACCTCGGACTGCGTCCTGTGCGGCGGCTCGCAAGCCTTTCAGGTACTCGTTGTCCCCGCCAACTTCTTTCGCGGCCATCGCGAGTCCCGCACCTCGAATGAGCCATTCGGGGACCGGTTTCGATTGACGCTTCAAGAACGCGCCGGTCATCTGGTCAATCAAGTTCAGCCGGGAATCAGGCTTCTGAGCCGTACCGGTATCGCCGACATCTTCAATCACGATGTAGGCATCATCGTGTCCCGTCGTCACGATCGAGTGCCCGGCGATGGCGGGATCGGGTTCGCGGTTGTTGATCGTCTGGCTGAACTCGCCGTAACCGAAGCGGTCTTTGTAGACGATAACGGCCAGCTTCCCCTTCCAGATCGTTTCGTTCGAGAGCTTGAACGTGGTGCGTAACAGTTTGGCGTGTTCCTCGCCCCATTCGGCGATTTGCTTGAGTCGCTCCGGCTGGGCGTTGCCGTAAACATACAACTCAGCCGTCTCAACTTCGGTCGCCTCTTCTTTTGCAAGCGCCTTCTTCCATTGATCGTGAGTCTGCTCTTTGCGCTTGGCGAGGAATTCGTCGGCTGTCAGCTTCGACAACTTTTCCAACATCAACTCTTCTTCGGTGGGAACCAGTCGCGCGAGCGGGATCTTGGGGTCATCGCCATCATACTTGGCTCCCTCTTCAATCCAGACTTTGAGCTTCTCATACCACGCACGGCGAATTCGCAATTGGCCGGGCGGCATACGGGGCATTGTCGCCGTGCCGTCGCCGCCGTTGATCATGGTCCACAAGCGGCTGTTTTCGAGATCGCCGGGGATAATGGCTTCGCCATTATTGCCGCCACGCATGATGTCTTCAAAAGTGACCATGCGAAATCCACCGCGCGGATTCGCACCGCTGTGACAGCGAGTACACAGGCTGACGATGTCCGGCGCGACGTCCTTAATGAAGTGGACTTTCTCTTTGCCGGTCGCTTTGGCGATCTTCACGGGCGCGGTGTTCTTGGGCTTGGCACCGGGTTTGCCGAAATCACCGAGCTTGGTGTTTTCATCATCGCCGTCGAACTTGGCCCCTTGCTTGATCCAATTACCAACAAGGTCCAGTTCTTCTTTAGAAAGCGCCGCCGCATCTTTGGGCATACGCTGTGGTCCAGCGGCGGTCAGCCGGCCCATGATCAGACTTTTCTGCGGCTGTCCGGGTTGCAGCAGCACGCCGCTCTTGCCTCCCTTTTTCATCTCGGCGAAAGAGTCGAGCATCAGCTTCCCAGCCGCGTTGTTGTCGTGGCAGGTCAAACATTTCGAATTCAGCAGCGGAGCGATTTGCTTCGTGAAGCTGACTTCATCGGCTCCTTCTTTTCCTTTTCCGGCACCGCTTTGCTTGAGCAATATCTGACGCTGCTTGTCGATGAGAATTTGCGCGGGGGCGAGCAACTTATCGGTCGGTTTCAGGTCGGCGTCCTTCGCGAGCTTGTCGAGCTTCGAAGTCAACTCGTCAAGCAGCTTGCCCGCCTCGTCGAATTTCTTGTCTTTGAGCAACTTGGAGACGTCACCGACGTCATCCTTAATTTGGCTGAGTTCTTTGCGTTGATCGGGCGTAATCGCCGCTCGCACCACAGGAACCAGAACGGACAAACCGCCCGCCAACAAGAGGATTCCGAAGACCAGCTTCCACAGTTTCATGTCTACGATCCTTATCGAACTCGCCCGCACGCGAAGGGCTCGGCGAGAATCCCTGTGATCCCCACAATCGAGCGGCGGCGAGTATAGGCTCAGCCTCAAGGGGACGAAACGGTGCGTGAGCCGCCAAGTAACCCGCAGCGTGAGCGAGGGGGTTCGTTCTAAAACGATGAGAAATCACAGTCTCGTGAAGCAATCGCCCTCGCTGACGCTGCGGGTTACTAGAAGGTGATGAGCGCGGTATCAACAACACGTTCGACGAACTAAAGTGAC
>JANNDA010000962.1:0-1849 GCA_031387195.1 Planctomyces sp.
TGGCGTTGCCTGGCTACACCTGTCCGACAGACAGTAACAACACGCCATACACAGGGAATTCGGCGACGTTCGCACGCGGCAATTACGCGTGCGTAATGGCCAATTCGGGGATCAACAACAGCAATATCTGGCAATCGACTTGGAGCACCTTGGCGTCCAACAGCAAGGGAGCCATGGGCGTCGCGGGGTCGGCGGGAATGCAAGCCTTGCGCGACGGCACGTCCTTCACGTCAATGGTGTTGGAGGTCCGCGCTTCTCGAGACGTGGCCGATCCGCGTGGAACGTGGGCTTATCCGCCCGGAGCGACGGTCTACGGGCCGGGACGACTCAATTCCAAAGTCGATTCCGACCAGTTCAATCAATGCAACAACACCTCCGATCCCGGTATGCCCTGCTCGACGTCAGCCGGCAATGCCAGTCACATCACACGCAGCTTTCACACGGGCGGCGTGCATTCGCTGATGGGTGACGGCACCGTTCGATTTCTGAGCCAGAATCTAGACAACACGATTTACGATCGACTGCGATCCATTGCGGATGGCCAAATCGTGAATCTGGAATAGTCTTCCAGACGTTGGTGAACGATTGCCACAATGGCTTCTTTGAGGGAGCCGCGCGGATCACCCAAGGCCGGCAGGAACTTTTCGTGCCGGCTTTTTTTGATGCCTCACCAGAATCTGTGGGTGAACCGGTGAGTGTCAGTAGAACTCGCGATCCGGGCCCGTAGGCAATCGATCAATGGTGATGCCCGCAGCAGCCTTCACCGATTCCAGACTTCAGCAACTCGGCACGTAGCGACGCGATCCCTTTGGAGGCGACGACCTCGCCGGGAAGAACTCCGGCGAGCAGCTCGACGTGCGTGTCGGTGCGAGCGGCCGGGCGAACTTGGCGCGTGTGAGAGACTTTCGGTGAACCGTCCTTCAAAAAGTTTTTGTCGCGCACAAAGACGACGAAGCCCAAGTTGATCAGTGTTTGCTGCGCCGTGACGATGTCGAGTTCCGCTTCTTCGGCGGCTGCTTCCGCTTCGCGAAGTTGTTGCCGAGTAATCACGACGTCGGCATTCTTGCGAGCGACAACCAGAGTCTTTGAGCGGAGCTGCCACTACACGATCGCTCGACTCAGCTCAGACTTCGCTTTCCCCACTTCCAGCGAATCGACGAGCGCGAGCACGTCCCCCGGCTGAACCGTCTCGCCCAACTTTCGCACGACGCTGTAGACCGAACCGGGGACTCGCGTGGAAAGGTGCGCGACTTGAGCCGCGTCGTAGCTCAGCTCACCGCTGATCTTCAACGACTCGATCATCGGCCGCTCGGTGACAACATCAATGTCGATCCCGCTTCGATCAAACGCTTCTTTCGAGGCGAACTGAATCCGCCTGGAAAACTTCAGGCAGCGACTGTTGTTGCTCGCGCGATCAAACTGTTGCAACGCGGCGGCCGTGTCGTACTGCGGCATTTTCGGAGTGCTCGAAACCTCGGCCAGTTCCGGACGACAGAGTGGGCACAACGAAACACCGTGCAGCTTGCACCATTGCGGTTTCGATTTGGGCAACAGATCCGCTTTGCATTCGACGCAGGCCGCTTCGAGCACATTGTGCTCGGAGCACCATTCGGGCTCGGCCGCTGTTTTTGCGTGAGTGAGCTCCGAATACTTCGGCATCTTCCATCCGTTGTGATGCCCGGCATACGCGACGGCGATCAACAAACCAAACGTCACCAGCGTGGGGATCACGCTCAGAATTCGACGCACTAAACCACGCGACGTTGAACTTGGCTGTGGTATCGACATGGCAAACTCCTAAGAAACTTGGCTCGCATCATTCCGTGATGTCAGAAAACCTCACGAATGG
>JANNDA010001040.1:0-4125 GCA_031387195.1 Planctomyces sp.
GATTGATGAGCACCACCATCGGGAAGCCAGAAAAAGTTCCTTCCTTCTCGGCCGTCCAGACGCGGTTCTCGGCGTTGCGACCTTTGACACTGACGATCGCACCGCTTTCGAGGAACTGGTCCGCAATTTTCGTCGCTTGGCCGAGCAGTCCGCCTGGATTGAATCGCAGGTCGAGGATCAGCCCCTTCATCCCTTCTTTGGTCAACAACTCCAACGTTTCTTGCAGCTCATCGAAGCTGCGACGACCGAAGTGAGTGAGCCGGATGTAAGCGATCTTCGAGTCCGCATCGAGGAAAAAATTCCAACTGTCGTCGGGCTTGTGTGCGTCGCCGAGAACGGTCGCCACTTGAATGGTCGCTCGTGTGATCTTCAGTGTTTCGATCCGCTCGGAACCGGTGTGTTGCACGCCAATCGAGACGTCGGTCCCCGGTTTTCCCTGCAAGAGCTTGACGGCATCTTCGAGTGTGACGCCTTCGGTACTTTTTCCATCGACTTCCATGATCAGGTCGCCCGACTTCACTCCCGCCTTGTACGCAGGCGTGCCAGGAAGCGGGGTCATGACCATCAGCCGTCGTGTCTTCTGGTCAAGTTGCACTTGAATGCCGACGCCGCCGAATTCTTGCTCGACCTCTTGATTGAACCGTTTGAGTTCATCCGGGCTGATGTAGTTGGAATACGGATCGAGCTGTTGCACCATGCCGCGGATCGCCGCCTGCATGAGCACTTTGCGATCGACGTCCTTGACGTAATTCCGTTCGATCTGCTCGAAGGTATCGACGAAGAGCTTCATCAGCTCGAAATACTCGTCGGACTTCGGATCAACCGTCGTCCCTTCAGCAGCCGCAGCTTTATCAACCGCCGGCTTCGCGGGCTTGTCGTCCGCTCGCAGCCAACTGGTCTGCAAGGCCAGCGGCAACAACAACAGGGTGATCGAACAGAACGAGAACCATCTCACAGCACGCATGACGCAACTCCGTCTGCCAGTTGAGATGAGCGGCCATCAAATTGACGGCTCGACATCGGGGATGACTCAGTTTCAGCCAAGACTTCAGCCAGAACGCGCGGGAGTCTAGGCCATGCTTTCTGGTGAAACAAGCGGGGCTAAACGAGGGATGTGCCTCATCCGTAGTCCGGCTTTGCCATCCACAGGAAGTCTGAATTTCGGAGCCTGCCTGCGAATGGCAAAGCCTAACTGCGGATGAAGAATGAAAATGGATGACAGGAAAAAATTCAGTTCTTGCATCTCTCGCAACATCTGTCGGCTTCAGAGCGAAGTGTCGCTATCCGAGAAGTGGTTTTTCATCGTAGGCTGGCTCGAACTGAAAGCCTTTCGGAAGGCCGCTTGAAAAGTCGCAACTTCATTCTCAAGAGTCCGCCATGTTGATTTCGTTTGACTGCGAACGTTGTGGCACGAATTACAAAGTGGACGAGACTCGTGCCGGGCAAACGGCCCAATGCCGCAACTGTTCGGCCACGTTGCGAGTGCCGGTCCCTCCGCCGCCGGTTGAACTCACTGAGTCCGGAGCACCGATCATGCGACACACCGAACGGACGAAGCCATTTGAATTCGCTACGGGCGACAGCGAGCACATCGACGCCATCGAGCGGCATATCGAGCAATTCGTTGGACCGGTGGAGATGGTCTTTCATGAACTCGTTTCGGACCTCGTGCATATTGATGTGCATCACGTCCGACCGGGGCCGGGCCGTGATTTTCACACATTGATCACCACCGGGATGAGCGACCGTCCGATGACGGTCCCCGAAGATGCCGAGGATTTTCAGTTCGCCGAACTCATGCTGTGTCTGCCGCCCGAATGGCTTTTGACGCGTACCGACTTTGCCGACGAACAAAACTACTGGCCGATCCGTTTGCTCAAAGTGCTCGCGCGATTGCCGCACGAGTACGACACGTGGCTCGGTGTCGGGCACACAGTTCCCAACGGCGGCGAAGAACCGCAGCCTTACGCAAACAACACAAAGTTCTGCTGCGCGATGATCACACCGCCGCTGAGATTCGCTCCCGAATTCCGCCAACTGGAACTCGACGACCGAGTGATCAATTTCTACTCCGTCTGGCCGCTGCTCCCCGACGAGACCGAGTTCAAACTCAAACACGGTTTCGACCCGCTCGTCGAACGCCTGCTCGCTCGCGGAGTCAGCGAGGTCATCGACATCACCCGCTCCAGCGCCTGCCGCCGCAAATGGTGGCCGTTTGGATGAGCGAGAATTCAAACGCTACTTGACCATTCCCCTTGCCGAACACACGTTGAGCCTGGTCTCCTGACTGAGACCCTATTTTTGACCGTAGGTTCGCGAAAACCTTCGGTCATCGTACGGGAAACCTGCTTTTGGCATCAGATCGCATCGAGATTCTGTGTGCGACCGGTTCGGCGCGACGCGCCCTGTTGTCACAACGGCTGAGTACGGCGAAGTGGCATCTCGGCTCAGCTACACCGCTCTTTCAACTGAGCGCTGCGAGCAACTGACCGGGCAGACGCCATTCGGTTTGTACTGCGCGAACATTTGGGGCAGATGCGTTGAGCGTGTGCGGTTCATAACAACGCACCAAGCTGTAACGAGCTTCGTTACAAAGCCGTGGCTCAACGAGCCGCAGGAGAGTCCTTTCGGTCGAACGCGACCTGAGACCGAACGCGATCCCCGTCAGGTCCGTCTGGGCTCGCTGAACCACGTCGGCAGGGTCAATTCAATTCCTCCAACCACGGCGTCAGGAACTTGCCGCCGCGAGCAATGAAAGCCGATTCGCGGGCGAGGATTTCGGGAGCGTGGTTCCAGGCCAGCAGCAAAACGTAGTCGGGATTGATGTCATTCAATGCCGAAGGCGGGCGGATGTATTGATGCGTGCCGGGAATGTGCAAACCTTGCTTAGCGGGCGTCGAGTCGGTGACTTCCGCCATCAAGTCCGTCCCGATGCCGCAGTAATTCAGCCGCACGGTTCCTTTCGCCGGAGCGCCGTAGCCCAAAACTTTTTTCCCGGCCCGTTTCAATTCGGCGAGCTTCGCAGGGAGTTCCGTCTTGTTGCGAGCGGTCAGTTCGGCCATCGCCGCATACGCGGATCGCTTAGCGAGGTCGGCAGCCTCTTCTCGCTTGAACCAAGCCTGAGCGTCATCGGAACGCCAGACACCGTGCTTCACGGTGACGCGGATCGTGCCGCCGTGGACCGGGAAGAGTTGCACTCGGTCAACGTGCAGGCCGTGGCGGTTCATCAGCGCGGCCAGAGGACGGACGGCGAAGTACGACAAGTGTTCGTGATAGATTGTGTCGTATTCGTTGCGTTCAACGAACGACGCGAGGTAGGGCACTTCAATAACGAATGCTCCCTGCGGATGCAGTAGCTTGCGGACTCCTTCGCACACGTCGTCGAGGTCATTGATGTGGCCGAGCACGTTGCACGCGACAATGAGATGTGCTTGCCCGGCGACATTGGCAACCTCGGCAGCGAGCGGTTCGCTGAAGAATTCGGCGATCGTCGGGATGCCGCGCGAGGCGGCCATCACCGAGATGTTGCGAGCCGGATCGATGCCCAGGAGTCGCACGTCGCGACGTTGAATCGCCGACAAAGCGGTGCCATCGTTTGAGCCGATCTCGACGATCAGCCCACCGGGTGGCACGAATTCGGCCGCATTTTCGGCCATCAGTTTGCCGAAATGGTCAGCCATCCATTTGGAACTGGATGTGAAGAACAAGTACGACCGGAAGAGCAACTCTGGCGGCACGACATGGCCAAGTTGGACCATGCCGCACGACTCGCACAGCCGCAAGGACAGGGGAAAACGCGACTCTTGTTTGTCGAGGTCATCGGTCACGACGAACGCATTCGACGGCGGCTGATCGCCCAGATTGAGCACTTCCACCAAGTCCGTCTTCAAGCACGCACGGCAACTCGTGCGTTCCCACGATGACGGATCGGCCGGCTGGAACTCGGACAACGTGATGACTTGGTCGCGTTCCATCCGCTCGGTAAGAGCACGTTGCGGCAGAGTTTGTTCGGTGGACATGACTAAAACTTTCTGGCGAGCCGGGTGGGCGTTAGCTCCCGGACGTGAATTGGTTCGACTTACATGGCAGTCCGGGGGCTAACGCCATCCGGCTCGCCTATTGAGT
>JANNDA010001043.1:0-4124 GCA_031387195.1 Planctomyces sp.
GGGCAGACAGGCGGTTGCGACTGAAGTATCTTCCGCACCCAGTGACGATACTCATCAGGCTGCCTTGATCGGTTGCCTTGATGAACTGCTCCCGCAGGCTCGCATGACGCGGGCATCCTTCCACAACCACCGGCTCCCGCCGGTCCTGCCGAGTCGAAAAACATGAGACGCCTTCCTGTCGAATCGAGCGCCACGATTCGTCGAGACCGGGTCATGTCGGACACCGCGAATAGCGGGCGGCAACTCGGTCGACGATTCGCGTCCCGCCATAAACTCCCACAGCATCGTCGAGGTTGGTCTACTTGGGTCACGGTGATTGCGTTGGTGGGAATCACGGCTCCTCTTGCCGCCGCGTGGAAGGTGTTGCCGGATTTTTTCGGCGGCGAAACTCCGCCGAACGTGCTGACGGCGGAAGTCACGCTGGGTTCGTTTATCAATCGCGTGCTCGAACAAGGTGAGATCGAAAGTTCCGCCAGTGTCGAGGTGCGCTGTGAAGTGCGATCGAGAAATTCCAGCGGCACGAACATTCTCGAAATCGTGACCGAAGGAACTCGCGTGAAGGAAGGGGACTTTCTGGTCCGGCTTGATGATTCGGCGCTGAAGACCGAGTTGACTCTGCAACAGATCACGTGCAGCGGGAGCGAATCGCTATCAATCGAAGCGGAAGCCGCGTCGAGCAACGCGGAACTGGCGTTGAGCGAATACGAACAGGGGACTTTTCGCGAACAAAAGGAGACGCTCAAAAGCGCGCTGCTTGTGGCGAAAGAGAACCAAAGGCGCGCCGAAGAGTATCTCACCTTCAGCCGCAAGTTGGCTGAACGGGGCTACGTTTCCGAAGTGCAACTCGAAGCGGACAAGTTTGCCGTCGAAAAGGCGGCTAAGGAACTCGATGTCGCGCAGACGAAGCTCGACGTGCTGGAAGAATTCTCGAAGAAGAAAATGCTCACGCTGTTGAAGGCGGACATTCAAACGAGTCGCGCCAAACAAGACGCTCGCCAGAAGACTTGGCAGCTCGACAAGCAACGGCTGAAGGAAATTGAAGAGCAGATTGCCAAGTGCGTCATTCATGCTCCGTCTGCGGGACAAGTCGTTTACGCGAACGACGCAAATCGCGGTCGCACCAATGGCGAAATGCTGATCGCTGAAGGGACGCCGGTGCGTGAGCGGCAATTGCTCATTCGCCTGCCCGATCCGAGCAAGATGCGAGTGCTGGCGAAAGTCCATGAGTCGCGGATCAGCCAAGTTCACAAAGGACTGACTGCCGAAGTCTCAACCGATGCACTCCCCGATCAGCCACTGGTCGGCCTCGTCTCGATGGTCAGCGAGTACCCGATTCCCAGCCCCAGCATCTACACGGCACACATCAAGGAGTACGCCGTCGAGATCGAAATTCATAACCCGCCGCCGCAATTGCGACCGGGGATGTCGGCTCAAGTCGATGTGCTCGTTGAGCATCAGGATTCGCAGTTGCAAATCCCGATCGATGCGGCGATTGCTCGCGGTGATAAATACTTCGTGGCGATCCCACACGAAGACGGCACCTTCGAGACGCGCGAAATCAAAGTTGGTAGCGCGAATGACGCGATCATCACGATTCGTGAAGGGCTTGAGGTCGGCCAGAAGGTGGTCCTCAATCACGCCGAGATCAAAGACAAACTCAATCTGCCGGAACTGAAGCTGACAACCCCGCCGATTGCGGCAACGACAGAGGTGATAAAGCCCAATACCTCATCCGTGGTGACGTCAGATCGTCGCGACACCACTGTCACATCAACGAAGAAGTAGCTTGTGGCACAAGGACGCCTCTTTGATCTTCGTCCTAGTTCATGTGACCTCGCTCGCCGGTAATCCGGATGTTGGGCAATCAAGAGAAGGAGTTGCATCATCTCTGATATTCTCACTTCCACATTTGTGCTGGCAGTCCAAGATCTAGAGGCTTCGAAGAGATTTTATCTGGAAAAGCTTGGTTTCGCCGAAGACTTCAGCGTCGATGGCTGGGCGTTCTTGAGTCGCGGCGCTTGTAAACTGCGACTTGGCTATTGTCCCGATGCGATGCCGATGTCGAAGGCTCAGGATCACTCGTGGTTCGCATATCTTCACGTTCGGGACGCATCTGGTCTTTACGAAGAGACCGTCAAGAATGGTGTGGAGATCTGGCACAAACTCGCGGACAAGCCCTGGGGAATGCGCGAATTTGCAGTCGTCACCCCAGACGGTCACAGGATTGTGTTTGGGGAACAATTGCCTGTTTAGCCGAATGCAAAAACCAATAGGCATCACTCACGTCGGTCGCCTTTGCGGTGTTCTGATTTCGGAGAGACCAATCGCATGAGTGTTGCCGCCGCACAGGAAATGAAAAGCGGAACGCCAACAGCACGGCGGCTCTCATCCGCGCTCAAGCTCAATATGCTTGGTAAAGATTATTTTCTCGGCGGCGAGACTGTGCGTGTGTTGCGCGGGATCACGTTTGATGTCCCTGAAGGGGATTATGTCGCGATTATGGGACCATCTGGTTCCGGCAAGAGTACGCTGCTCAATCTGCTCGGCTGCCTCGATCAGCCGACCGCCGGCGACTACCTCATCGGCGAACAGAACGTAGCTCATTTGAATGACGACGAACTCTCTGCGATTCGAGCCGAGCGGATCGGGTTTGTCTTTCAGGCATACAACCTGATTCAGCAATTGTCGGTGCTGGAAAACATCGAAGCGCCGCTGGCGTATCGCGGCGGAGTGACCGTTGACGATCGCAATCGATGCCGAGAATTGGCTCAAATCGTCGGACTCGATAATCGCCTGGGGCATCGTCCGCCGCAACTTTCGGGAGGACAGCAACAGCGTGCCGGCATCGCCCGCAGCCTCGTCAATCAACCGCGGTTCGTTTTGGCGGACGAGGCGACCGGCAATCTGGATTCGGTGACCACCGGAGAAATCCTGGACCTGTTCGACAAGCTCAACGCGGCGGGCACCACCATTGTGATGGTCACGCACGAGGACGATGTCGCTCGCCGTGCTCGCCGCATCATTCGTCTGCGTGATGGCGTGATTGAGTCAGACACGCGCGTCAGCGAGCCTGCCGTACCTCCGCCGGAACTCTCGGTGCAGACTTCGATGAAGAGGCGGTCATTGTGGCGCAGCGCCGTTTTTCGCCTGCGGGACATCGGCGTCGGCATCAAAAGCCTGTTGCTTCATCCTCTGAGATCGTTGTTGACGGTGCTCGGCATCTTTATCGGTGTGGCGAGCGTCATTTGGCTGTTGGCGATCGGTGAAGGGATCGCGGCGAAGGCTCAGCAACAGATCGCTGAACTCGGAGCGAAGAACATTCTCGTCACGACCTCGCGTCCGCCGAACGAGCAGACGAAAGGGCGGGTTTACACTTACGGCCTTACTGAAGAAGACGAACCCGTACTGAAGACGATCCCGTCCGTCGAAGCGGTTGTCGGATTCGCTCGACGAAACGGAGTTGAGTTTCGGCATCGCGGCTATCTGTCGCGCGGCGAGATCAACGCTTGCACGCCGGAGTATCGCGAGCTGTTTCAGCTTCGTGTCACTCGCGGTCGTTTCATCACCGACTCCGACAACGCGAACAAAGCGAAGGTCTGTGTGCTGGCTCAAGAAGTCGCGCAGGAACTTTTCAAGCACGAAGACCCGTTGGGAAAAACAGTGCGTGTGGTCGCCGACTTCTATCGAGTTGTCGGCATCGTCGCGCCTCGCTCTGACATCGACAACATGAAGGGGAAGATCAAGAGCCAAGACTTCTCCGACAACCTTTACATCCCGTTGGAAACATTCTTCGTGCGCTATCCCGATGTGGCGATGACCGGCAACAACGGCGGACGCGGGCTATCGCAAATCACTCTACGGCTCAAGAACCAGAACGATGCTGTGGCGACTGGCGAAGCAGTGAGGGCCGCGTTGGAACGGACTCATGCGTATGAGGATTATCAAATCACCGTACCGGCAGAATTGCTGGAACAGGCTCGTAACACGCGGCTGATGTTCATGGCCATGATGGGGCTGATCGCAGCCATCTCGTTGCTCGTCGGCGGCATCGGGATCATGAATATCATGCTGGCGACTGTCACCGAACGAACTCGCGAAATCGGCATCCGACGGGCGCTGGGAGC